>NZ_CACSJV010000009.1:0-96402 GCF_902706105.1 Curtobacterium sp. 18060
GTGCGGAGCGGGTCGTGTGGAGGGAGTGGCGGGCCGGCTGAAGTGCGCGATCGTCTCGGCCGGCAGCGGCGGGACGTCGATGGGGACGGAACCGGTGCGCAGCGAACGGGTCGCCAGGGCACCGGCGGCGACCGCGGCGCGCGCCGCGATCGGGGACAGCTCCGTCGGTTCGCCGAGGGCGACGGACCGCAGGAACTCGGTCATGGTGATCAGGTCGGCATCGGCGTGACCGTCCTCGACGCCGTCGATCGGGTACTCGCGGTCCCCCGCGGTGTCCCAGCCACGACGGTGCGTCCAGACCTTCACGACGCCACCGCCGGTGTCGCCGATGTTCTCGAGGCGGCCCTCGGTGCCGATGACCGTGTAGTTCCGCCAGTAGTCCGGGGTGAAGTGGCACTGCTCGTAGCTGGCCTGCACGCCGTTGTCGAGCGTCATCATCACCATCGAGACGTCCTCGACGTCGACGACCGGGTTCAGCCCGGTCTGGGCGAGCGGCGGCCAGTTGTCGTGGGAGAACCAGTCCCCCATCAGCTCGCCGCTGCGGTCCCGTCGGTCGGTGACGTCGCCGTAGACCGACAGCGACCCCATGCCCACGACGCGGCTGGTGTCCCCGCCGCCGAGTGCGTGGATGACGTCCAGGTCGTGGCTGGCCTTCTGCAGGAGCAGGGAGTTGACGTTCGCGCGGTCGGCGTGCCAGTCCTTGAAGTAGTAGTCCCCGCCGTTGCCGACGAAGTGGCGGCACCAGACGGCCTTGACCTCGCCGATCTCGCCGCGGTCGACGATCTCGCGCATCAGGCGGACGACGGCCGCGTGGCGGAAGTTGTGGCCGACGTAGAGCGGGGTGCCCGTCGCGGCGGCGGTGTTGAGCACCGCGTCGGCATCCTCGACCGTGATGGCGAGGGGCTTCTCGAGGTAGACGGCGATGCCCGCGCGGAGCAGGTCGATCGCGATCTCGGCGTGCGTCCAGTCCGGCGTGGTCACGATCGCAGCGTCGACCTGGCCGGTGAGGTCCCGGTGGTGCTCGACCACCAGCGCATCGGGGTACTCGGCCCGCCCGCGCTCGCGGCCCGCTGCGGTGACGTCCGCCACGGCGACGACCTGCGCCCGCAGGGCCGGGTCCGCGGCGACCGCCTCGGCGACGTGCCGTGCGATGGCGGACCGCTGGCCCATCCCGATCACCGCGACGCGGAGGATCCCGTTGTCAACGCCCATGCTTATCTCGCTCCCTTGCGTGATTGTGACGCTCATGATGCCGAATCGATCATGAATGCACAATAGGCGCTCACGGATCGCTCATGGGTCCACGACGGGAGGGTTTTACACGATCGAAACGTCGCGCCCGGGATCCGGGCGCTCGTCCGTCGGCTCAGTCGGCGACGACGAGCTCCACGCCGGCGCTGGCGAGGTCGGCTGCGAAGGCCGGTGGGACGGGCTGGTCGGTGACCAGGACGTCGATGCGGTCCAACGGGCAGATCCTGGCGAACGTCGAACGCTCGATCTTGGTCGAGTCGGCGACCACGATGACCCGTCGGCCGACCGAGGCGAAGTGCCGGCTGACCTCGGCCTCGCCCTCGTGCATGGTCGTGGCGCCGTACTGCCCGGTGAGCCCGTCCACCCCGAGGACCACGAGGTCGAGCGCGAACTCGTCGAGGGTGTCGCGGACGAGCGGGCCGACGAGCTCGTACGACTGCCGCCGCGCCACCCCGCCCGTCACCACGATCTTGACGTTGGCGCGGACGGACAGCTCGTACCCGACGTTGAGCGCGTTCGTCACGATGGTGATCCCGAACTCGCCGTCGGCGCGGATGAACCGCTCGCTCTTGCCGAGTTCTCGCGCGACCTCGGTCGTGGTGGTCCCGCCGTTCAGCCCGACGGTCTCGCCCGGCTGCACCAGTCGCGCGGCGGCACGGGCGATGGCGGTCTTCGCCTCGGCCTGGCGCGCGATCTTGTACTGCAGGGGCAGTTCGTAGCCGGCCCCGAGCGCCGCTGCTCCGCCGTGCGTGCGCGTGACGAGCCGCTGGTCGGCGAGCGTCGTGAGGTCGCGTCGGGCCGTGGCGGCCGAGATCCCCAGCAGCTCGCCGATCTCGGCGATCGACACGTTGCCGCGTTCGCTCACCAGTTCGAGCAGGGCGTTCAGCCGCTGTTGGGGGGTCATGACGGCCATCCTACGGTGCCATCGCGACTGCTCGGTGATCGGAATTGACGCTTTTGTCTTCCATCGCGCACGATCGCTCGCTACGCTTCCTGATCATCGATCACCCGGATCGAACCGGACCGGAAGGCTCCCATGACCGACACCTTCGTGAGCGCCGAACTGGCCTCCCAGCCGGAGACCTGGCGCGCCGCCGCAGCACTCCTGCCGACCTTCTCGGACGCGCTCCCCCAGCCCGGTGAACGCGTCGCCGTGATCGGCTGCGGCACGAGCTGGTTCATCGCGATGAGCTACGCCGTCGCCCGTGAGCAGGCAGGCCTCGGGGTCACCGACGCCTTCGCCGGCTCCGAGTACCCCGCATCGCGCGAGTACGACCGTGTGCTCACCATCAGCCGCTCGGGCACCACGACCGAGATCGTCGACCTGCTGCAGGCCCTGCCGTCGCAGCGCACCGTCCTGATCACGGCCGTCGCGGACAGTCCCGCCGCGGCCGTCGCCGACGACGTGGTCGCACTGCCCTTCGCCGACGAGCGCTCCGTCGTGCAGACGCGGTTCGCCACCACGGCGCTCGCCCTGCTGCGCGCGTCGATCGGCGACGACGTCGAGGCCCTCGCCGCCCAGGCCGAGATCGCGCTGACCCTGCCGATCGACGACCTGCTCGACGCCGAGCAGGTCTCCTTCGTGGGCCGCGGTGCCGCCGTCGGCCTGACGTTCGAGGCCGCACTCAAGACGCGGGAGGCCGCGCAGTTCTGGGCCGAGTCCTACCCGGCGATGGACTACCGGCACGGGCCGATCGCCATCGCGCAGCCCGGCCGGCTCGTCTGGTCGCTCGGTGCCGCACCGCAGGGGCTGGCCGACGAGGTCGCCGCCACCGGTGCGCGCTTCGTGCAGCACGACCTCGACCCGATCGCCGGCCTCGTCGTCGTGCACCGGTTCGCCGTCGCCCTGGCCGAGGGTCGTGGGCTGGACCCGGACAACCCCCGCTCGCTGACGCGGTCGGTCATCCTCACCTGATGGCGGGCGCAGGCACGGTGCTCGGGGTCGACGTCGGCGGCACGGGCACCAAGGCCCGGCTGACCGACGCCGACGGACTCGTCCTGGACGAGACCCGGGTCCCGACGCCGCGCGACGATCCGTGGGGGCTCCGACTGGCGGTGGCCGTCGCCGACCTGGCAGTGCGGGCACTTGACCACGGTCGGCTCGACGCCGTCGGGCTCGTCACCCCGGGTGTCGTCGACGAAGCCCTCGGCACCGTCGTCCTCGCGGTGAACCTCGGCTGGCGGGACGTGCCGGTCCGCGACCTCGTGCGGGCCGAGCTCGTCCGACGCGGTGTCGACGTCCCGATCGCCTTCGGCCACGACGTCCGTGCCGGCGCCCTCGCCGAGACCCACACCGGTGACCCGGCGCTGTCCCGCGGATCGGTCGCGTTCGTACCCGTCGGCACCGGCCTGGCCAGCGCGCTGGTCGTCGACGGCCAGGTCGTGTCCGGGGGCGGATGGGCGGGGGAGATCGGCCAGGTGCTGATCCCGTCCGGACCGCACGCTGGGCGCCGGGTCGAGGAGATCGCATCGGCCGGGGGAGTCGCACGCCGCTCCGGGTCGGCATCGGCGCACGCAGCCATGCTCCGGGTGCGCGACGGCGACCCCGTGGCGACCGCCGTCTGGGACGACTGCGTCGCCGTGCTCGCGGACGCCCTCGCCTGGACGACCGCGGTCGCCGGCTGCCACACCGTCATCGTCGGCGGGGGACTCGCCGAGTCCGGCCCGCTGCTGTTCGGGCCGCTCCGCACGGCGGTGGCCGAGCGGCTCGTCGGGGTCCGCGCCCCGGAGATCCTGCCGGCCGCCCACGGCGACGCCGCCGGAGCCATCGGCGCAGGTCTGCTCGCACGGCGGCTGCTCGAGAGCGGGGTGCTGCTGTGACCACGCTCGTCCGCGCGCCACGCATCGTGACCGCCGCCCACGACCTGCACGACGGGTGGCTCGTCCTCGGCGACGACGCCACCGTGCTCGCGGTCGGTGCCGGCACACCGCCGCGCGCGGACTCCGCGGTCACCGTCGAGGGCACCGTCGTGCCGGGCTTCGTCGACCTGCACGCCCACGGCGCACTCGGCCACGACTTCGCGACGTGTTCCGCAGCGGACGCCCGAGCGGCGGCCGCGCACCACCGGTCACGGGGGACCACGACCCTCGTCGCCTCGATCGCGACCGGGCGTCCCGACGACACCGTCGCAGCCCTCGCGCGCCTGCGACCGCTCACCTCGGACGGCACGCTGGCGGGCCTGCACCTCGAAGGGCCGTGGTTGTCCCCGGCCCGCCGCGGAGCCCACCGGGTGGACCTGCTCCACGCGCCGGACCCGCTCGAGGTCGACGCGTACCTGGCGGCCGCCGACGGCGCGCTGCGGGTCGTGACACTCGCCCCCGAGCTCCCCGGCGCCCTCGACACCGTGGCGCGGTTCGTCGCCGCCGGGGTCGTCGTGGCGATCGGGCACACCGACGCCACCGCCGAGCAGACCCGCCGCGCGATCGACGCCGGTGCCACGCTCGTCACGCACCTGTTCAACGGCATGCCACCGCTGCACCACCGCACGCCGGGGCCGGTCGGGGTCGCCCTGACCGACGACCGCGTCCTGCTCGAGTGCATCGTCGACGGACACCACCTCGACCCGACCACGATCGGGCTCGTCCAGCGGAGTGCACCGGGCCGCCTGGTGCTCGTGTCCGATGCGATGTCGGCGACGGGCTGCCCCGACGGCGACCACACCATCGCCGGGTCCGCGGTCTCGGTCCGCGGCGGTGTCGCGATGCTCGCCGACGGGTCGTCGTTGGCGGGCAGCACGATCACCGTCGCCGACGCGGTCCGTGGGCTGCTGACGAGCGGGGTCGCGGTGCCCGAGGTCGTCGCCGCCTCTGCCACACGTGCGGCTCGGCTGCTCGGTCGGCCGGCGCCGCTCACGGTCGGCGCACCCGCCGATCTCCTCGTGCTCGACCCCGACACCGGTGCGGTGCGGAACCCCCTGCGGACGGCGGTGGTCTCGTGATCGTCGTCGTCACCCCGAACCCGGCCGTCGACGTCACGTACCGGGTCGCCGAACAGCGCATCGGCGAGACCCAGCGGGTCCTCGACGTCGCACGGCACCCGGGTGGCAAGGGCCTGAACGTCGGTCGGGTCCTGGCGGCGACGGGTGTCGCGACGCACGCCGTCCTGCCCCTCGGGGAGACGCCCGGCCGCTGGGTGTCGGACGCGCTCGACGACCTCGGCCTCGGCCACACCGACGTCGTGGTGTCCGGCACGACCCGCACGACCGTCACCGTGGTCGACGACGTCGCCCACCCGACGATGTTCGGTGAGCCCGGCCCGGTGCTCACCGGCACCGAGTGGGACGCCGTCGCCGCAGCGGTCGACGGACTGCTCGGCCGCGCCGACGCCACCGGCCTCGTGGTGTCCGGTTCGCTGCCCGGCGGTGCCGCACCCGACGTCGTCGCGCGCTGGGTCGCCACGGCCCACGAGCACGGCGTCCTGAGCGTCGTGGACTGCTCCGGTGCCGCACTGCTGGCGGCGGCGAGCGCCGGTGCCATCGTCTGCAAGCCCAACCGCGAAGAGCTGCTCGAGGCCACGGGCGCCGCGGACGAACGCACCGCCGCCCTCCGGCTGCTGGAACGCGGTGCGGGCGTCGTCGTGGTCTCCCGCGGTGCGCACGGCATCGCCGCCCACACCACGGACCACGTGCTCGAGGTCCCAGCGGTGCCCGGCGTCTCGGGCAACCCGACCGGGGCGGGCGACGCAGCGACCGCCGGTCTGGTCGGTGCCCTGGTCCGCTCGGGTCACCAGCAGGGCACCGGTGCCCCGTTCACCGACGACACCCTGCTCCGAGCGCTCCGGTCCGCCGCCGCCCACGGCGCCGCCGCCGTCCTGCGCCCGGTGGCCGGCGAGGTCGACCCCGCCGACGTCCACCGCTTCCTGACCCACCCCGACCGAACGAGGACCCCAGCATGATCACCGACCTCGCCCTGACGGGCCTGCTCGACACCGCCCGCACGGCACACCGCGGCGTGGGCGCGTTCAACGTCGTGCTGCTCGAGCACGCCGAGGCCATCGTCACCGGGGCCGAGCGGGCCGGACTGCCCGTCATCCTGCAGATCAGCGAGAACTGCGTCCGGTACCACGGCGGTCTCGCACCGATCACGACCGCGACCCAGGCGATCGCCCGGGCCGCCGACGTCGACGTCCTGGTCCACCTCGACCACATCGAGGACCCGGACCTCGTCGCCGCCGGCATCGACCTGGGCGTCGACTCCGTCATGTACGACGGCTCGCACCTGGACTTCGCGGCGAACGTCGCCGCCACCCTTGACCTCGCGGTCCGGTGTCACGCCGCCGGCGTCGCCATCGAGGCCGAGCTCGGCGAGGTGGGCGGCAAGGACGGCGTGCACGCTCCGGGTGTCCGCACCGACCCCACCGATGCCGCCGCGTTCGTGGCCGACACCGGGGTGGACGCCCTGGCCGTCGCCGTCGGGACCTCGCACGCGATGCAGACCCGCGAAGCCTCGGTCGACCGCGACCTGGTGGAACGTCTGCGGTCCGCGGTGCCGGTCCCGCTGGTCCTGCACGGTTCGTCGGGGCTGTCCGACGACGAGCTGCGCGGCGCGGTGCAGGCCGGCATGACGAAGATCAACATCTCGACGCACCTGAACGGCCTGTTCACGCGTGCCCTGCGCACCGTGCTCGACGAGCGGCCCGACCTGGTCGACCCCCGGAAGTACGTGTCGGCCGGGCGCGAAGCGATCTCCACCGAGACCGCCCGGCTGCTGACGCTCCTGCACGGCTGAGCGGTCGCCGCCCGGGCAACCGCAGTGCTCAGCAGAGCGGGACGTTCACCGCGAGCCCGCCCATCGCGGTCTCCTTGTACTTCGTCGACATGTCCGCCCCGGTCTGCCGCATCGTCTCGACGACCTGGTCGAGCGACACGTGGTGCACGCCGTCGCCACGCAGGGCCATCCGTGCGGCGTTGATCGCCTTGTTCGCCGCGATCGCGTTCCGCTCGATGCACGGGATCTGCACCAGGCCACCGATCGGGTCGCAGGTGAGCCCGAGGTTGTGCTCCATCGCGATCTCCGCGGCGTTCTCGACCTGTTCCGGGGTGCCCCCGAGGACCTCGGCGAGTCCAGCGGCCGCCATCGACGCGGCCGAGCCGACCTCGCCCTGGCACCCGACCTCGGCACCGGAGATCGATGCGCGCTCCTTGTAGATCGACCCGACGGCGCCTGCTGTGAGCAGGAACCGCACGACGGCGTCGTCGCGGTCGGCAGCGGTGATCGCGGGGACGTAGGTGAGCGCGTAGTACAGCACCGCGGGGATGATGCCGGCGGCGCCGTTGGTGGGTGCGGTGACGACCCGGCCGCCGGTGGCGTTCTCCTCGTTCACCGCCATGGCGACGAGGTTCACCCACTCCATGGCGAACAGCGGGTCGTGGTCGGGGTCCTCGCGGGTGAGCTGCTCGTGCCACGTGGCTGCACGACGCCGGACGTCGAGCCCGCCGGGCAGGCATCCGTCACGGCGGACGGAGCGGTCGACGCACGAGTCCATGACGGCATGGATGTCGAGCAGCCCGGAGCGGACGTCGGCGTCGGTCCGGGTGACCGACTCGTTGGCGAGCGCCACTCCGCTGATCGGCAGACCGGAGGCAGCGCAGGCGGCCAGCAGCTCGGCGCCGCTCGAGAACGGGTACGGCACGCGGTCGTCGACCGGGATCGCCGCCCCCGCGACCACGGCACCGTCGTCCACGGCACCGCCGTCCTCGCCGTCGCCGTCGCCGTCGCCGTCGCCGTCGCGAGCGATGAAGCCGCCGCCGATCGAGTAGTACGTCTCGTCGGCCAGGTCGGCACCGGCTCCGTCACGGGCTCGCAGCCGCATGGCGTTCGGGTGCCGGGGCAGCATGGTCAGGGGGTGCAGCACGATGTCGGCGAGCCGGAACGGCACGGTCGCCCCACCGTCGAGCCGGAGCAGGCCGTCGCGTTCGAGGGTGTCGAGCGCCGCGGACATCGCGTCCGGGTCGACGGTCTCGGGGTGGGACCCCATCAGGCCGGCGACCACGGCGCCGAGGGTGCCGTGGCCCTGTCCCGTCGACGCCAGTGAGCCGTACAGGTCGACGGCGACGGAGGCGACGGGCAGCCCGGCGACCAGGGACGCGAACTCGGCGCCGGCCCGCATCGGCCCGACGGTGTGCGAGCTCGAGGGACCGACACCCACGCTGAACAGATCGAAGACGGAGACCGGCACGCCGCCACACTAACCCGTCCGGACGGACCGGGCTCAGCTGGCCGTGCCGAGTCTCGGGCTGAGCGACAGATCACGGACTCACGAGCGCGAGAACTGTCGCTCACCGCGAGACTCGGCCCCCGGGCACGGACGGACCGGGGATCAGCGGCGGGTGTTGCCCTCGGCCGGCACCACGAACCAGAGGACGACGTAGGCGATCCACAGCGGCCCGGGGAACAGGCTCAGGATCACCCAGCCGATGCGGACGAGGGTGCGGGACAGGCCGAAGCGATCGGCGAGGCCGGCGCAGACACCGGCGAGGATGCGGCCGTTGCGGGGACGGGAGAGTGTGCTCATGGGGTCGACGCTACGCACCGGCGACGAGCAAGGGCATCCGGGCAGTACCCCGGAGAACGGTGGGGACAACCCCCGAACGACCCCGAAGGCCCGACACCCGTCAGGGGATCAGCACGATCTTCCCGCGGGTGTGCCGCTGCTCCAGCTGCTCGTAGGCGTCCTGCACCCGGTCGAGCGGGAAGGTCGCCGCGATCGGCACCTCGACCTCGCCGTTCGCCACCTGCATCGCGAGGGCGCCGAGGATCTCCGGGTCGGCGGTGTCCGCACTGCCGGAGGCCTTCGCACCGACCTCGGCGGCAGCCTCGAACGCGATGATCGTCTCGATGCGGTCGACCGGCACGCCCAGGGCGATCCCCAGGTGCACGTACTCAGGACCGTACGTGTCGATGACGGCGTCGATGCCGTTGGTGGCGAGCTCGGTGATGCGCTCCTGCAGGCCCTCGCCGTACGCGACGGGCCGTGCACGCTTCGACCGGAGCCACTCGTGGTTCGCCTCGGACGCGATCGCGATCACGTCGATGCCCTCGTTCGTCAGCAGCTGCGTGACGAACCCGCCGACACCACCGGCGGCACCGGACACGACGACGGTCTCGCCGGGTCGGGGGTCGACGGCACGGACGGCTGCGGCAGCGGTCGTGGCGACGATGTCGAGCCCGCCAGCGACGGTCCAGTCGAGCAGCCGGGGCTTCTGCACGACCTGTTCGGCCGGCACCGAGACGTACTCGGCCTGGCTCGCGCGGTCCCACGACCACCCGAGGACCTCTTCGCCCTCGTCGACGCCGTCGACGCCCTCGCCGACGGCCACGACGATGCCGGCGAAGTCGGTGCCCTGACCGGACGGCAGCGCGTCGGAGGACCCGCCGTCGAGCAGCCCCTGGCGGATCGCCGACTCGCCCGGGTTGATGCCGGCGGCGCGGACGCGCACGAGCACCCGACCGGCAGTGGCCTCGGGGACGGGGACCTCGGCGACGTGCAGCACGGAGCGGTCACCCCACTCGTCGAAGCGGACGGCGCGCATGGTCTCCGGGATCTCAGTCATCGCGTCCGACGGTACCCCGAGCACGACGAACGGTCCGCGTGGACCGCTCCATCGGCACGACGGTGGGAGACTGGCCCCATGCCCATCCTCAACAAGGACATGCAGGTCTGCATGTCGCTCGCGGCCCGGCCGAGCAACATCGGCACCCGGTTCCACAACTTCCTGTACGACGAACTCGGGCTCAACTTCCTGTACAAGGCGTTCACCACGACCGACCTGCCCGGCGCCGTGGCCGGCATCCGCGCCCTCGGCATCCGCGGCTGCTCGGTGTCGATGCCCTTCAAGGAGGCGATCATCCCGCTCGTCGACCACGTCGAGGAGTCCGCCGCCGCCATCCAGTCGGTGAACACGGTCGTGAACGACGACGGCGTGCTCACCGCGTCGAACACCGACTACGAGGCGATCGCCGCGCTGCTCGGGTCGCACGACGTCGACACCGCGTCCCGAGTGCTGCTCCGCGGCTCCGGCGGCATGGCGAAGGCCGTGACCGCGGCGTTCCGCGGCGCCGGCTTCGACCGCCTGACGGTCGTCGCCCGCAACGAGCAGACCGGTACGGCGCTCGCGTCGCAGTACGGCTACGAGTGGGTCGCCGAGGAGCGCGAGGCGGGGGAGTCCGACCTGGTGGTCAACGTCACGCCGCTCGGCATGCGAGGCGACCAGCAGGACGCGCTCGCCTTCGCACAGGACCGGATCGAGGCGGCCCACACGGTCTTCGACGTGGTCGCGTTCCCGTCGGAGACCCCGCTGGTCCGTGCGGGTCGGGATGCCGGCAAGCACGTCATCACCGGCGCCGAGGTCATCGCGCTGCAGGCGGCGCGCCAGTTCGAGCGGTACACGGGTGTCGCCCTGACGGACGACCAGGTGGCGCGCGCCAGCGAGTTCTCGCGCGCCGAGTAGTCGACGCGCCCACAGGGCGGACGGGAGGCACGGGGCCAGCTGGCACCGCGCCTCCCGTCCGCCTTTGTGGGAACGTCTCAGGCGTTCGTCGCGCGTCCGACGGCCACCCACCCGAGGCGGCGCAGCGTCTCGTGGTTCCGGACCCAGATGAGCGGCTGCATGAGGAAGTCGGGGACCCAGGCGCCCGGACCGGCGACGGCGTTCTCGACGATCGTCACCTTGCAGCCCTTGCGGTGCGGCTCCACGGTCAGCTCCACGCGGGCCTCGCCGATCGGCCACCCCTTCGGCTGGATCACCATGCGGTGCGGAGGATCCCACACCAACGAGGTCGTGACGTCGTCGATGACGAGCGGCCAGGCACCGAAGGAGTGGTGCAGGTGCGTGCCGACCTGCGGCCAACCGGCCTCCTGCTTCCGCATGCGCGAGGCGCCGACCACCCAGGTCGTGTAGAGCCAGCCGTCGCCGAGCACGTCGAAGACGTCCTCGGGAGCGCAGTGGAGGATGCGGACGTTCTTCGCCATGGTGATCAGCCTTCCGGGGTGAGGTCGACGTCGTCGGGCAGCCCGAAGGTGTGCCGGAGCGCGCTCTTCGCGGCACGCCAACCGGCCATGCCGTGCACGCCGGGGCCGGGCGCGGACGACTCGGAGCACAGGTACATGCCGCCGCCCATCCGCCACGGGTCGCTGGACAGCACCGGGCGCTTCACGAGCTGCCAGAAGCTCGCGGCACCGGCGGCGATGTCGCCGCCGACGTAGTTCGGGTTGTGGTCCGACATGTGCGCGGCCGTCCGGCTCGACGTGTGCAGGATCGTGTCGCGGAACCCCGGTGCGAACCGTTCGACCTGGCGCGTGATCGCCTCGGTCTGGTCGACGTCGGACCCCGCCGGCACGTGCGCGTAGGCCCAGAAGACGTGCTTGCCCTTCGGCGCCCGGGTCGGGTCGACGACGGTCGGCTCGGAACCGAGCACGTACGGCCGTTCGGCGTGCTGGCCGTGCGCGACCGAGCCCTCCGCCGCCGCGATCTCGGCTCGTGTCCCGCCGATGTGCACCGTGCCGGCCCGGCGCAGCGCCTCGTTCGTCCACGGCACCGGATCGGACAGCGCGAAGTCGACCTTCGCGGCCGCGTTGCCGAACCGGAACCGGCGGAGCGCACCGCGCTTCGGCGTGGGGATCTGCGAGCCGGCGATCCGCAGCATGCCGGGGACACTCGTGTCGAAGAGCACCGTCTTCGCCGGGGTGAGGTCACCGAGCGACCGGACCTCGTGCCCGGTGACGATCCGTCCGCCGTGCGCGACGAGGTCGTCGGCGAGCGCGTCGACGATCGCCTGGCTGCCGCCGATCGGCACGGGCCAGCCGCGCGCGTGCGCGTAGGCGCCGAGCGACAGCGCCGCGGCGGCCGTCGACAGCGAGGGCATGTGCTGGATGGAGTGCGCGGCGACGCCGGACACCATCGCCGGGGCGGCGTCCTGCCGGAAGCGGGCGTTCCAGGCGCTGCTGCCCTGCTCGAGTGCGCGCAGGCCGAACCGCAGCACCGTGAGCGGGTGCCGCGGCACGTGCAGGAGGGCGTCGGTGGCGAAGTCGGCGACCTGGTCGGCAGCGCGGGCGAGCGGGCCCATCAGGTTCCGGAAGGCCGGGCCGTCCACACCGAGCTCGGCGGCCGTCCGCTCGAGGTCCTGGTACGCGATGCCCGCGCGACCCCCGTCGAGCGGGTGCCCGTACTGCACCTCGGGCAGACGGAGCTCGATGCGCTCCTCCATCCGGAACAGCCGGAAGAACTCGGACTGCAGGGCCATCGGGTGCACGGCCGAGCAGACGTCGTGCAGGAACCCCGGCAGGGTGAGCTCGGCTGTGCGGGCACCACCGCCGATCGTGTCGTTCCGTTCGACCACCTCGACGGACAGGCCCGCACGGGCGAGCGTCACCGCCGCCGCGAGTCCGTTCGGTCCGGCCCCGACGACCACCGCATCAACCATGGTCCGAGCCTAGGGACTCGTGTCTGCGCGTGGTCCCGGTCAGGGGCGTGCGACGTCGGGGTCTGCCGGGTCGGAGCCGTCCTCGTCGCCGTCGGCGTCGTCGGGTTCGTCGGCGTCGACCGGGGTCGAGCCCACGGGGTGCTCGGCCAGCAACGTCGCGAAGTCCTCGTCGAGCATCTGCTGCAGACGGTCGTCGCGCCCGATCTCGTAGTCGTCGGCCGGACGCTGGGCCCAGCCGAGGCGCCCGACCACCGTGGTGCCGATGTCGTCCCAGGCTCGGGCGCGGGCAGCGAGCACGATGCCGTCGACGAAGTGCTGGTCGTCGCGGCGCTTGTCGAGCATCGTCGCGAGTTGCTCGTACGTCGCCTCGCGCGTGCGCAGCTTGAGGTCGTCACCCCGGCGGTAGTCGTGCTGGTGCCGTGAACGGCCCTTCGACTTGCTCGACGTCGACCGGATCTCCCGCATGCGCGCGGCGTCGCCCCGCTGCTCCTCGGCCATGCGGTGGAGCTCCTCGCGCGCGGCCTCGGCGATCAGTGCGTGGTCGAAGTACCCCTGGTCGCGCAGCGCGTTGGTGATGATCCGGTTGCCGACCGCGATCGTGACCGCGGCCTTCGCGATGAGGAACCCCTCGTCGACGGCCCGCTTCAGTTCGACCTGGCTGATGGGTCGATCGCGCACGTCGTGGTTGCGTCGTCCGAACAAGGCCATGCTCCGACGATACCGGCGTCCGGTGACCATCCGTCGGCAGGTGGACCCGGATCACGCCCTGGAGGGACGACACGCCACGAGTGGTTCCGTAGCGTCGGGTGCATGGTCACGTACACGGAGTCCCCCCGCACCGGTCTCGGCACCGCGAGCCTCGTCCTCGGGATCTGCTCGCTGCTCGCCGGTTGGACGTTCGTCGCGCCGATAGTCGGGCTGTGCCTGGGCGTCGCGTCGCGCAGCCGGGAACCGCTCGCCCGTGGTCGCGCGGGCTGGGGGATCTTCCTGAACCTCATCGCGCTCGCCGTCTGGATCCTGCTGCTCGTACTGGCGGTCGTCGGCGGTGTGTTCGCGGTCTGGCAGGGCGCGACGCAGGGCTCCTGATGCACGCGCATGCGTACGGGGGCGGCGGGGAGTCTCGCCTAGAGCAGCAGGCCGTAGACGGCGACGTCGGCGCGGACGGGCCCGAGCGGCAGCGCGCCCCGCAGAGTGCCCTCGAGGGCGAACCCGAGCCGTTCGGCGAGCGCGCGGCTGCGGACGTTGTCGACGCCGGTCCGGATCTCGAGACGCGCGGTGCCGCGTGCCCGCGCGACCTCGACCAGGACCCCGGCGGCCCGCCCCGCGACACCGCGGCCCTCGTGTCCGGCGTCCACCCAGTAGCCGAGTGACGCCTGGCCCAGGTACGGGTCGAAGGTCAGCGACGCCACGCCGACGATGCGGTCGTCGGCGCGGATGACGCAGGGGAGCGCGCGGTCCATCGCGAACTGGCCGAGCAGCCGTTCGGTGTGCAGTCCGATGGTCTCGCGGTCCTGCGGATCCCACGCCCAGGGTTCGGCCGCCCGGAGCCGGTCGAGGTTCGCGCGCACGAGTGCCAGCACCGGGTCGACCGTCGTCAGGTCGCGCAGCGTCAGCGTGTACCCGTCGCCGAGGTCCCGCCCGAATGCCGCCACCCGTCAGAGACTATGCACGCCGGGCGCTACTCGTACCGGAGCGCCTCGATCGGGTTCTGCCGTGCGGCGCGGCGCGCGGGGAGGGTGCCGGCGAGGAACGCGATGAACATCACGACGAGGATGATCGTCGCCACCGAACTCGGCGCGAACTGCATGATCTGCAGGCCCGGCAGGTCCTTGAGCAGCGTGCCCGCGAGCACGTTCGAGATGCCCGTCCCGAGCAGGATCGCGACACCGGCTCCGATCGCGCTGCCGAGGAACCCGATGAAGACCGCCTCGAGCGAGAACAGCGTGTAGACCTTGCCGCCGCCCATGCCCATCGCCTTCATCAGGCCGATCTCGCGGGTGCGTTCCTGCACGCTCATCAGCAGCGTGTTGATGATGCCGAAGCCCGCTGCCACCAGGGCGATGACGGCGAAGGCGTTCAGGACCCCGACGATGCCGCTGATGACGGTCTGGAACTGGCCGAGCTGGTCCTGGATGGTCTGCCCGAGGAACCCGTCGTCCGACAGCGCCTTCTTGACCGTGGTCGCGGAGGCCCCGGAGTCGAGCGTCGCGGTGGCGCTGGCGTACGAGGTCGCGATCGAGTCCGGCTTGCCGATCTCCTGTGCGGCCTGCATCGCGTCGGTGAGCGCGGCGTTCGCCCCGGCACCGCCGCCGAACAGCGACTCGTTCTGCACACCGACCACCGTCGCGGTGAGGGTGTGCTCCTTGCCCTGGTAGTCGTCCACCGCGAAGGTGAGCTCCTTGCCGACGGCGGCCTTCGCGCTGCCGAGTCCGAGGTTCTCCAGGTAGTTCGTCGGCAGGATCACCTGGTTCGCGTCGGTGTCGTCGTCGAGCTGCTTCCCGCTCGCCAGGTCGGCGTCGAGCTCCCCCGCGTTGGCGGTCAGGGAGACGACGTACTTGCCGTCGTCGCCGTGCTCGGCGTACTTCGGCGCCAGGGCGACCGCTGGACGGATGCTCTTGATGCCGTCGATCGCGCGGATGTCGTCGACGTCGGACTGCGACAGGTACGAGAACGACGCCGGACCGCGGTCGACGCTCTGGCCGGACTCGTCGGGGTCGTACTCCGCCGGCCCGCTGTCGGTCGACGTGGTGTCGACGGCCTTCGTGATGGTCAGGGAACCGGTGTCGCCGATCGACGAGACCTGGGTGTCGATGTAGTTGCTGACACCCGTACCGATCGCCGAGGTCAGCGTGATCGTGAAGGCGCCGATGAAGATCGCGATGACGGTCAGGGTCGTGCGCAGCTTCGACCGGAAGGTGTTCGAGACCGCGGTGCGGAGCAGGTCGAGGAAGTTCACGCGGAGTGCCTTCCGTGCGTGGCCTGCTGGTCGATGGCGGCACCGGCGGTGGGTGTGCCGTCCGATCCACCGACGATGAGTCCGTCGCGGACGTTGACGCTGCGGTCGCAGCGGGCGGCGAGTTCTTCGTCGTGGGTGACCACGACGAGCGTGATCCCGCGTTCGCGCTGCAGGCCGAAGAGCATGTCCTCGACCACCTGCCCGGTGTTCGTGTCGAGGTTGCCGGTCGGCTCGTCGGCGAAGATGACACTCGGCTCACCGACCAGCGCGCGTGCGATGACCACGCGCTGCTTCTGCCCGCCGGACAGGTCGTTGGCGTCGTTCTTCGCCTTGTCGGCCAGGCCGAGGGAGTCGAGCGCCGCCATGCCGCGGCACTTCCGCTCGGCCCCGGAGACGCCCGCGATCTTGAGCGGCAGCACGACGTTGTCGAGGACCGAGGTCTTGGGGGTCAGGAAGAACTGCTGGAACACGAACCCGAAGGTGCTGTTGCGCGTGCGGTTCACCTGTCGGGCTCCGAGCGTCGCCGCATCGGTCCCGTCGAGCAGGACCTGCCCGGTCGACGGCTTGTCGAGCAGTGCGAGCAGGTGCATGAGCGTCGACTTGCCCGATCCGGACTTGCCGACGATCGCCAGGCTCTCGCCCTGGTGCACCTGGAGTGACACCCCCTTGAGCGCGTCGAACCGCGTCGGGCCTCGGCCGTAGGTCCTGGCGAGGTCACGGGCCTCGAGCACGGGAGTGGTCATGGCCCCACCGTAGTGTCCACTGCACGACTGCAAGTTTGCGTTTGCTGTAGATCATGTGACGTTCCGGTTACAGTCGGGCCATGCCCGACACCGCGCCCGCCACCGAGATGGGTCTGCGCGACCGCAAGCGCATCGAGACACGCCACCGCATCGCGGAGGCGGCTCGGTCCCTCGCGCTCGAGCAGGACATCGACCACACCACGATCGAACAGATCGCCGCACGCGCCGAGGTGTCACCGCGCACGTTCTTCAACTACTTCGAGAGCAAGGAGGACGCGGTCCTCGGGCACACCGAGCTCGACCTGGACGCCGAGACCCTGGCAGCGCACCTCGAGACCGTCGCGGGGGAGCCGGCTGCGCAGGCCGTGGTCGACCTGGCGTTCCTGGTGTTCGGCTCGTCGTTCGGCGACGAGCACGAGCGGCTCGCCCGGAAGGAGGTCATCGTGCGCTTCCCGCAGCTCATGCGCCGCCAGGTCAGCCGGATGACGACCGTGGCCGAGGCGATGACGGGTGCGGTGCGCACGATCCTCGAGCGCGACCCGGCGTGGGGGCCGGACGCCGCGACCCCGCAGGCCGCCGAGATGCTGCTCGGCATGTGCATGACCGGCCTGCGGAGTTCGGCGCGGCACGAGGGTTCCGACCCGGAAGAGGTCCGCGCCCGCGTCGTCGCGTCGATCCGCGACACGGCTGCGCGCATCGCTGCGGCTTGAGACGCAACCACAGACGGACGGGAGGCCCGGTGCCAGCTGGCACCGGGCCTCCCGTCCGTGACGTGGATGCGTCGAGAGCCGTCACGGCTTCGTGATGAAGCCCTCCTTCACCATCCAGTCGAACGCGACGTCGGCCGGCTCGCGCCCCTCGACGTCGACCTGACGGTTCAGCTCCTGCAGCACCGCATCGGTGAGCTTCGGCGAGATCTGGTCGTAGACGTCGGCGAGCTGCGGGTACTCCTTGAGCGTGGCCGAGTCGAGCACCGGCGCGACGTTGTACGCCGGGAAGAAGCCCTTGTCGTCCTCGAGCACGGTCAGGCCGAGTGACTTGATGCGGCCGTCGGTGGTGAAGACCTCGCCGAAGTTGCACTTGCCGCGGTCGGTGGCGGTGTAGACCGTGCCGGTGTCGAGGATGCTGACGTTGTCGCTGGGGATCCCGTTCTCCCCCGAACCGCCGAGCTCCAAGCCGTACTTCTTGAGCATCGGCTTGAAGCCGTCGGCGCGCGAGTTGAACTCCGACTCCACACAGAAGGTGCGCTCGTCGACGGGCAGCTTCGCGATGTCGGAGAGCGTCTTGATGTCTCCGAGCTCCTTGACCGCTTCATCCCGGACCGCGAACGCGTAGGTGTTGTTCATCGGCGCCGGGTTCAGCCACGTGAGCCCGTTGCCGGCGTCCTCCTTCTTGACCGCTTCCCACTGCTCGGTCTTGTCCGGGATCCCCTCGGCGTGGCCCATGAAGGTCAGCCAGGCGGTGCCGGTGTACTCGTACGTGAAGTCCGCACCGTGCGAGGTCATCAACTCGCGGACGGCGACGCTGCCCGGCACGTTGGTCTCGTCGGTGACGTCGAACCCGGCGGCCTTGGCGGCGAGCACGGCGATCTTGCCGAGCACGAGCTGCTCGGTGAAGTTCTTCGACGTCACGGTGATGTGGGCACCGTCCGGCAGGTCGTCGATGCGCTCGATGGTGCCGGGACCGGCCTCGGGGACGAAGGACGTCGCGGGCTGCAGGCCGCAGCCGGCCAGGACGAGCGCGGTGGCACCGGCGAGTGCGACGGCAGCCCCGCGGCGGAGGCGGCGGGTACGGCGGTTCATCGGAGTCCCTTCGGACGTGCGACGGTCTCGACCACACGGCCGAGCCAGTCGATGGAGAGGGCGAGGAGCGCCACGAGCAGCGCACCGGCGACGAGCACCTTCGGCAGGAACAGCGTCACGCCCGTGGTGATGAGGAGACCGAGGCCGCCTGCACCGACGAAGGTGGCCAGGCTCGCGGTGCCGACGAGCAGCACGAGGGCCGTCCGGATGCCGGACAGCATGACCGGCACCGCGAGGGGCAGCTCGACGCGCATCAGGACGCTGAACGCGCTCATGCCCATGCCACGGCCGGCCTCGACGAGTCGCGAGTCGACGCTCTGCACGCCGATCATGGTGTTCCGGAGGACCGGCAGGATCGCGTAGAGCACGAGCGCGACCACGGCAGACCAGCTGTTCAGGCCGAGCCAGGCGGCGAGCAGCACGATCAGGCCGACGGCGGGAGCCGCCTGCCCGAAGTTCGCGACGGCGAGCACGTACGGACTCGCCCGACGCAGCGGTCCGCGGGTGAGCACGATGCCGAGCGGGATGCCGATCACGAGCACCAGTACCGTCGACTGCAGCGTGAGCACCAGGTGCTGCCCGGTGAGCGCCAGGATGTCCGACGGGTTGAGCGTCGTGCGCTCGGTCGGGGTCAGGTCCGCCGTGGCGAGCCAGATCGCGAACCCGGCGAGCACGACCAGGATCGCGATCGGCTGGAACAGCAGGCCCTTCCAGGACGTGCTGGCGCCGGTGGCGGGTCCGGCGGCGACAGCACTCACAGGTCTTCCCCGGAGGGCGCGATCACGGGCGCGGCCGGCGAGGACGGCAGCGTCTCGATCTGGTTGGTGTTCGTGCCGACCGGCGTGTACGCGCGGTCGTCGGCGGCCGCCGCACGCGACCGGGTGATGGCCTCCATGACGACCTCGACCGTGATGACACCGCGGAACGCCTCGCCACGACCGGTGACCAGTGCGGCCCCGGCGCTCGAGACGAGCATGGTGTCGAGGGCGTCGTTGAGCGTCGAGGCCTCGCCCACGATGGGCAGTTCCGGGTCGACGCCGTCCGGGATCCGGTCCAGGCGCTCGAGCTGCCGGCGCGACGGCCAGCCGATCGGCCGCTGTCGACGGTCGACCACGACGGCGTGCCCGTGACCTCCGGCCTCCTGCATGCGCTGCAGGACGGCCTTCGCCTCTTCGCCGGGGGAGCAGGTCACCGCGGAGACGACCTCGACGTCGCGGACGCGGTTCAGGGTGAGCTGCTTCAGACCGGCACCCGAGCCGATGAAGTTCTCGACGAACTCGTTCGCCGGCTCCGCCAGGATCCGCTCCGGGGTGTCGTACTGCACGATGTGGGCGCCCTCGGTGAAGATGACGATCCAGTCACCGAGCTTCACGGCCTCGTCGAAGTCGTGGCTCACGATGACGATCGTCTTGTGCAGCTCTTCCTGGATGCGAAGGAGCTCGTCCTGCAGCCGCTGCCGGGTGATCGGGTCGACCGCACCGAACGGCTCGTCCATCAGCAGGACGGGCGGGTCCGCGGCGAGCGCCCGGGCCACGCCGACGCGCTGCTGCTGGCCACCGGAGAGTTCGCGGGGGTAGCGGTCGCGGTAGGTGTCGGGGTCGAGCGAGACCAGGTCGAGCAGCTCGTCGACGCGCGCCGCGATCTTCTCCTTCGACCAGCCGAGCATCTTCGGCACGATCGCGATGTTCGCGGCGACGGTCATGTGCGGGAAGAGCCCGCCGGCCTGGATCACGTAGCCCATCCGGCGGCGGAGCTCGTCGGCGTCGATGCCGGTCACGTCGTCGTCACCGACGACGATGCGGCCCTCGGTGGGCTCGATCAGCCGGTTGATCATCTTGAGCGTGGTCGTCTTGCCGCAGCCGGACGGGCCGACGAGCATGACGATCTTGCCGGCGGGGATCTCGAGCGTGATGCCGTCGACGGCCGGCTTCGACTGCCCGGGGTACCGCTTGGTGACCTCGTCGAGCAGGATGCTGCGGCCGGTGACGTCCCCGTCGGGCGCGGTGGTGGTGGCGGAGTCAGTGCTGGACACGGATACCTCTCGAGATGGTCAGGCGGCCGAGGCCGAGGAGGAGCAGGTCGAGGACGAGGGCGAGCAGGACGACGCCGACCACCCCGACGACCACGGAGTACAGGGCGTTCGCGCCGCCGAGGCGCGAGAGTCCGGAGAAGATGAAGCCGCCGAGCCCGGGGCCGAGGGCGTACGCGGCGATGGCTGCGATGCCCATCACCATCTGGGCGGACACGCGGACGCCGCTCAGGATGATCGGCCAGGCCATCGGCAGTTCGACCTGCACGAGGGTCCGGAACCGGCTCATGCCGATGCCGCGCGCGGACTCGACCACGCTCGGCGGGATCTCGGCGAGGCCGACGACCGCGTTGCGCAGGATGGGCAGGGCGGCGAAGAAGACGACCGTCACGACGGACGGCAGCACGCCGAAGCCGAGCGGGACGATGAGCAGGCCGATGACCGCGAAGGACGGCAGGGTGAGGCCGATTGCGGACACCCCGTTCGCGACGGAGGTCAGGCGGGGACTGCGGTAGACGAGTGTGGCGAGCACCACGGCGATGACCGTGGCGAGCACCGTGCACTGGACCACCAGTGAGAAGTGTTGCCACGACGAGAACCAGATCTGGCTCCATCGCTCCACGACGTACTGGAACACAGGTGGGCGCTCCCCTTCCGGTCGGCCGAACTGCCCACGGGTCGGGGCACAAGCTGCGCCAAAGCTACGCAGGGCACGGACCGGTCGCACGTCGACGTGCAGCGGAAGCGATCGTTTCCTGTGCAGACGGCACGATGAGAACCCCTGGTCAGCGGCCAGTTCGACCGTCGAGCCTGAGAGAACGGTAACGATCGTGAGGGGCCGTCGGCTACATGGCCAGACCCCGCAGGCCGGACCGCTCGGCGATGTCGACGAGCTGCTCGCGCCAGAGGACCCACTCTTCCGGGCTCTTGTCGGCCAGGTTGCCGTCCCCGTCACCCGCCAGTCCGTCGAGCATCTCGCGCACGATGTCGGCGTGCCCTGCGTGCCGGGCTGTCTCGTACGCCATGTGCACCAGGATGCGGTGGAGCGTGACCTCGCGGAGCTCCTCCGGCCACCAGGGGACGGTGCCGCGGGCGTCGAGGTCGAGCGCTTCGATGGTGGCGTCGGCGTGCGCTGCACTGCGGTGGTGGAAGGCCACGACGTCGTCCAGGGTCTCGTCGAGCGTCGCGTACATGTCCTCGCCGTCCTCGGACTCGAGCCAGGCGGGCGGGTCCGGAAGCGGCCGACCGAACACCTCGCCGAAGTACCCGGCCTGCACACCGGCGACGTGCTTCACCAGCCCGAGCACGTTCGTGCCGGTCGGGGTCACCGGCCAGCGGGCCTGCCGTTCGGCCAGGCCGTCGAGCTTGCCGAGGAGCGCGGCGCGGTGCTTCTGCAGGTACCGGTGCAGCGTCCGCTTCACCGCAGCGGCCGAGGCCAGGGGATCGGTGTCCGACGACGCGCCCTCGTCCGACAGGGCCGAGTTCCCACTGGACGCGAGGCCGGTGGTCGTCGCGGGGTGGACCTCGGGGACGGCGTCGGTGCTGCTCATGCCCTCGATCGTGCCACCACGACGTCCTGCAGGCGTGCCGATTCCTGCACGGCCACCCGCTCCGCGGTGAGCAGCAGCCCGGCCACCTCGGCCGAGGTGCGCGCAGGGGCGTCGTTCCAGCTCGTGAGGTCACGCACGCGGCCCATCCGGACGTCGGGCGCCGGACACCAGAGCACCGGCGCGCCCTCGTCCACGGCGAGCGCGTGCCAGACCAGGTCGAGGGAGTGCTGGACCCGCGGCGAGTGCACGGCGTGCGGTCCGCCAGCGGCCGAGACGACCGCGCCGACCAGGCAGGCAGCGACGAGCGGTCGCCCCTGCACGTCCATCGCGGCGGCACTCGTGGCCTTCCGCATCCGGCCGTGCTCGTCGAGGTACGCGAACCAGGCGTGCTGGATCCAGCCGCGTTCGACGACGCCACGCGCGTCGGACAGCAGGTGCTCGAGCTCGCCGAGTTCCTGCAGCCGGGCTTCGACCCGTCGGACGCGTGCGGCGGCGCGGCGCTCGGCGAGGCGGTCGAGGAACCCGCGCAGGCCGGTTCGGGCGGATCGGGTGGGGGCGGGAGAGGCGTCGGTGGCGACGTCGTGCTGGACGCGGAACTCGAGGGTCATGAGGGCCCCTCCGATCGGCTGTGCACGGATGGTGCGGTCACGATAGCCCCGCGGGGTCTCAGCCGTCCAGCACCGCGTCGATGCTGCGCCGCGCGACGCTCCGGAAGGCGCGTTCGTCGGACGTCGCGAGCGCGGAGGCGAGCGCGATCGCCCACCCGCGCGCGCGTCCCCAGGTGACGTCCGGAGCGGCGACCAGCGTCCGGAACGCGTGGCGGGCCTCCCGGTCGAGCGTCAGCCAGGCGGTGGCGAGGTCGACGGCGGGGTCCCCCGAGGTCACGTCGCCGAAGTCGACGACCGCCGACAGGCGTTCGTCGCCGTCCGGCGTGCGGTCCACGAGCAGGTTGAACGGGTGCAGGTCGCCGTGCACCCAGACGGGAGGCCCGGTGTGCGTCGGCAGCGCCGCCGCGGTCCGCCAGACCGCTGCCAGCTCCACGGCCCGGGGCACGTCCTGCGTGGCGAGTCGCGTCAGGACGGCGTCGCTGCGCGTCGCCAGCGGCACCGCACGGAACGGGTTCGCCGGAGCATCCGCCGGAGCCGGCACGTGCAGCAGTCGCACGAACTCCGCGAGGGCCTCGGCGACCCGGACACCGGCAGCACGCTCACCGACGGGTGCTCCCGGGAGCCACGGGACGATGCTCCACGACCAGGGGTACCCGACCGCCGGACGGCCCACGCGCACCGGAGCCGGCACCGGGACGACGGGTGCGACGCGGGCGGCGATCTCCGGCAGCCACCGCTGCTCGTGCTCGACCAGGCGTGCCGCGAGCTCCCGACGCGGCAAGCGCACGGCGTACTCGTCGCCGAGCCGCACGATGACGTTGTCCCAGCCGTTCGCGACGACCACGAGCGTCAGGTCCGCCAGGTCGGGGTGCTGGGTACGCAGCAGGGCCCGGACGAGCGGGACGTCGACGTCGACCTCTGCCGGTGGTGTGGGCACCGGCTCAGGCTAGTGGGCCGGTGGACACATGCCCGCGAACGGGGGCGGGTGCGGAAACCGACCGCTGGGTATCCTCGTGAGGACGGTGACGTGGGTGTTTCCCTGGGGGGACCCGCGTCATTCCGGCGCGATGATGGCGACGAGTCGCGGGACCTCTGGCCTGAGGCGTTCGGTGACGAGCGCGGCGAGCAGCACCGTCCAGAGTTCCCGCAGGCGTTCGTACAGGTCGGTGCGGTCGGCGAGCACGTCCGACACCGTCTGCACGCCCGTGTACGCGGGGATGACGACGCGTCCGACCATGTCCGGGTCCCACCGCGGGTCCACCTCGCCGGCGTCGATCGCCTGGCGCACGGTCTGTGCGATGAGCGCCATCCAGTCGGTGTACGGGTCCTGACGGGGGACGTCGTGCGTCGCGACCTCGGTCGACAGACGGATGCCGGCGCTCACGACCACCTCGGTGACCATCTGGGTCGCCAGTCCCTGTGACATCCACATGAGGGCTTCGAGCGGCGTCCGGCTCCGGGCGACCGCGGCCTCGCCGTAGCGCCGCGAGACCTCGTGCTGCTGCGCGATCACGGCACCGGCGAGGTCGGCCTTCGACGCGAAGTGGAAGTACAGCGCGCCCTTGGTCAGCCCGATCCGCTCGGCGACGCCGTCCATCGACGCGCCGAGGTACCCGCGCTCGTCGAACTCGGCGGCCGCGGCCCCGATGATCGCCGCGCGGGTCTCGAGCGCCCGCTGCTGCCGGGAGCGTCCGTCCTGCGCCATCACCTCCCGATCGTAGTCCCGCTCCGGGCCTGCGCACGGCCCGCGTTCGGGCGGGTGCCCTACGGTTGGCCGCCATGGACGGATGGCGGAACCCCGCGCGGTGGGCACGGACCGGACGGTGGCTGCTGCTGCCGATCGCGGTGCTCGACTGGGTGGCCCTCGCGCCGCAGACCATCGTCGTGCTCGCGTTCCTGATCGCCGTCATCGGCCTCGCCGGGATGGCAGCCGCGCTCGTCGTGCACATGCTCGGGCGCTCCCGCGGGGTGATGGCGCTGCTCGGTGTCGTCCTGCTGCTCGGCGGGCTCGTGGTGTTCGGCCTCGACCCGTTCCCCGCATCGTTCCCGCTGATCGACGCGTGGTGGCCCGAGTCGATCACGCAGCCACAAGTCGTCGGCAGTGCCTACTGGCAGCTCGCCGGCCTCGGCATCGAGCTCGCGGGCTTCGGACTGCTGGCCACGCTGCTCGTCGTCGCGCTCACCGGCGCACCGCGATCACGGCAGGACCGCTTCCGCTCCTGACCGCGGCGCACGACTGCGCGGCAGCGGCGTCGTCAGCGGACGGTGTTCAGCGCCGCCCGAGCACGACCAGCGTCACGTCGTGGGCTGCGCCGGCCGGCACCAGGGCGCGGACCCGTTCGACGACCGCGGCACCGGTCGGCTCGGCAGCGACCAGGGCGGCCAGGCCGTCGAGGTGGCCGATCCCCTCGAGCGCCAGGACGCCCTCGGTGCACACCACGAGCCGGTCGCCCGCCGCCAGGTCGAGCGTGGCGGGGGACCGCGGCACGGACTCCGGCTGCAGGCCGAGCGGCAGGTCGAGCGAGTGCAGCGCCCGGCTGGTGCCGTCGGCGCGGACGAGCACCGCGAGGCCGTGGCCGGCGTCCCCGAAGACGACGTGCCCTGACGTCGGGTCGAGCCGCAGGTGGAAGAGCGAGCCGACGGCGTCCGCAGCGGACAGGTCGGCGGTGATCTGGGCCTCTAGGCCGCCGATCGCGTCCTGCATGGCGGTCTCGGTGCGTGCGACGACGGCTCCGCGGACCGCGGAGGCCAACAGGCCGGACGCGCGTCCGGCCGCCGCGACGCTGCCCATGGTGACGTGCAGCGCACCGTCGGTGGCGAGTCGCCAGTCGGCGACGTCCCCGCCGCCGTCCTCGGTGCGGAGCACCAGGGTGTCGAGGTCGTGTCCGGGGACCTCGACGGGTCCGGGGACCAGGCCCTCGAGCACGCGGGTCACCCGATCGCGGTCGATCGCGTGGCCGAGTTCGCGCTCCGCCCACCGTGCGAGGTCACGCAGCAGGTCGAGGTCGGCCGCCGACAGCTCGCGCGGGGTCGCGTCCATGATGCAGAGCGTGCCGACACGGGTGCCGTCGAGCATCGACAACGGGGCTCCGGCGTAGAACCGGATGCCCTGCTCGGTGACCGCTGCCAGGTCGCGGAACCGGGGGTCCAGCAGCGCGTCCGGCACCACCATCGGCTCGTTCGTGAGCACCGTTGTCGAGCAGAAGACCTGCTCCGCCGGGGCGCTCCCGCCCTGCCGCCAGCCCTGCGTCGACTGCGCCGTCACGACGTTGCCGTGCACCAGGTTCAGGAACGTCAGCGGGACCCCGAACGCCTCTTGGGTCATGCGGGTGATGCGGTCGAACCGCTCCTCCGGACCACTGCCGAGGACACCGAGTGCCTCGACGACGGCGGTCCGGTGCGCGGCGGGGTCCAGCTGGGTCATGCGCCCTGTCTACCCGCACCCTCCGTCAGGAACCAGTCCCGCGGGTGCTGGTCGGCCGTCAACTCGCGTCGCTCGGACACCGGAGCGGCCCACGCCGCCGCGTTCGACAGCACGCGCTGGATGTCCGGGTGGTGGTAGACGGGGTACTCCTGGTCGCCGGGGGAGAAGTAGAAGACCTTCCCCAGACCGCGGCGGTAGGCGACCCCGGACCGGAAGACCTCGCCGCCGGCGAAGGTCGACAGGAAGACCTCTTCGTCGGGGCGCGGGATGTCGAAGAACTCGCCGTACATCTCCTGCCGGTCGATCACGATCGGGTGCGGCACCCCGGCGGCGATCGGGTGCTCCGGCGCGATCGTCCAGACGAGTTCGCGCTCGCCGTCGTTGCGCCACTTCAGCGAGCAGGTGGTGCCCATCAGGCGCTTGAACGGCTTCGAGTAGTGCCCGGAGTGCAGCACCACCAGCCCCATGCCGGCGTGCACGGCGTCGACGACCAGGTCGACCACGGCGTCGCTGACCTCGTCGTGGGCGGCGTGGCCCCACCAGAACAGGACGTCGGTCGTGGCCAGGCGCTCGGCGGTGATGCCGTGGTCAGGCTCCTGCAGCGTGGCGGTGCTCACGGTGGCGTCGGGGTGGTGCTCGCGGAGCGCTGCCGCGATCACGGTGTGCATGCCGTCGGGGTAGTGCCCGATGACCGTCGCGTCACCGCGGGTCTCGTGCACGTTCTCGTTCCAGACGACGATGTTCAGGGGACGGTTCTCGGTCGGCACTGACATGGCTCCAACGCTAGCCGCCCCGGGCGTCGAATCGATACGACCACCGGAGTGTCGGGGGTTTCCCGGGACACGTCCGCGACGATGTGGGCATGACTCCCCGCTCCCTGTTCCGTGCCGCCGCGGTCGCCGAACTCGTGACCTGGACCATGCTCATCGCCGGGATGGTGCTCAAGTACGGCCTGGACGCCGGCGACTGGGGCGTCCGGATCGGCGGCGGAGTGCACGGCTTCGTGTTCCTGGCCTACCTCGTCGTGACGACCGTCGTCGCGGTCAACCAGCGCTGGACCCTCGGGGCACTCGTGCTCGGCTGGGCGAGTGCCGTCGTGCCGTACGCCACGGTGCCGTTCGAGGTCGCGGTCGCCCGCCGAGGCATGCTCGAGGGCCCGTGGCGCCGCTCACCCGACGCTCGCTCGGGCTTCTGGGACCGTCTGCTGTTCTTCGTGGTGCGTCGCCCCGCAGTCGCGGTCGTCATCGGGGTCGTGGCGGTCGCTCTGGTCTTCGTGGTGCTGCTGGCGGCGGGCCCGCCCCGCGTGACTTCGTGAGCAGAAATGGTCGGGTTCGTGATGCGGACCCGACCATTTCTGCTCACGATGCGCGGCCCTGGTCGCGACCACGGACGGACGGGAGGCCCGGTGCCAGCTGGCACCGGGCCTCCCGTCCGTCAGGTGCGTGCGTCTAGAGCGCGGCGAGCGTCGCGTTCAACGTGGCGGACGGGCGCATGACCGCGCTCGTCTTGGCGTCGTCCGGGCGGTAGTAGCCGCCGATGTCGGCCGGGTGGCCCTGCACGCCGTTCAGCTCCTCGACGATCTGCTGCTCCTGCGCGTCGAGCTTGCCCGCGATCTCGGCGAACGACGCGGCGAGCTCGGTGTCCGTCGTCTGCGCTGCGAGCTCTTCCGCCCAGTACTTGGCCAGGTAGAAGTGGCTGCCGCGGTTGTCGATCGAGCCGAGCTTGCGGCCCGGGGACTTGTCCTGCTCGAGGAAGGTCCCGGTGGCACGGTCGAGCGTCTCACCGAGGATCTTCGCCCGCTCGTTGCCCGTCACGCCGGCGAGGTGCTCGAGGCTGACCGCCAGGGCCAGGAACTCGCCGAGGCTGTCCCAGCGCAGGTAGTTCTGCTGCACGAGCTGCTGGACGTGCTTCGGGGCGGAGCCGCCGGCACCGGTCTCGAACAGTCCACCGCCACCGAGCAGCGGGACGACGGAGAGCATCTTCGCCGAGGTGCCGAGCTCCATGATCGGGAACAGGTCCGTCAGGTAGTCGCGCAGGACGTTGCCCGTGACGGAGATGGTGTCCTCGCCGCGGCGGATGCGCTCGAGCGAGAAACGCATGGCGTCCTCCGGCGAGAGGATCTCGATCTGCAGGCCCTCGGTGTCGAGCTCGCCCAGGTACTGGCGGACCAGACCGATCAGGTTCGCGTCGTGCGCACGGGTCTCGTCGAGCCAGAACACGGCCGGGGTCTCCGAGGCGCGGGCACGGGTGACGGCGAGCTTGACCCAGTCGCGGATGGCGATGTCCTTGGTCTGGCAGGCGCGCCAGATGTCACCGGGCTCGACGTCGTGCTCGATGACGACGTCACCGGCGGCGTTCGTCACGCGGACGGCGCCGGCGCCGGGGACCTCGAAGGTCTTGTCGTGCGAGCCGTACTCCTCGGCCTTCAGCGCCATGAGCCCGACGTTGGGCACGGAGCCCATCGTCGCCGGGTCGAAGGCACCGTTGACGCGGCAGTCGTCGATCACGGTCTGGTAGATGCCGGCGTAGCTCGAGTCCGGGATCACGGCCAGGGTGTCGTGCTCGTCGCCGTCCGGGCCCCACATGTGGCCGGAGGTGCGGATCATCGCGGGCATCGAGGCGTCCACGATGACGTCGCTCGGGACGTGCAGGTTCGTGATGCCCTTGTCCGAGTCGACCATCGCGAGCTCGGGGCCCGCGGCGATGCCGTCGGTGAAGGCCTGCTTGATCTCCGCGCCGTTCGGCAGGGCGTCGAGCCCCGCGAGGATCGAGCCGAGACCGTCGTTCGGGGTGAGCCCGGCGGCGGCCAGGTCGGCGCCGAACCGCTCGAACACCGTCGGGAAGAACGCCTTGATGACGTGGCCGAAGATGATCGGGTCGGAGACCTTCATCATCGTCGCCTTGAGGTGCACGGAGAACAGGATGTCCTCGGCCGCGGCGCGCTGGATCTGGTCCTGCAGGAAGGCCTCGAGCGCTGCGACGTGCAGCACGGTGCCGTCGACGACCTCGCCCTGCACGACGGGGATCGACTGCTTGAGGACCTGGGTCTCGCCGCCCTCGGCGACGAACGTGATCGTCAGGACGTCGTCGGCGGGGGCGATCCAGGACTTCTCGTTCGAGCGGAAGTCGTCGACGCCCATCGTGACGACGTTCGTCTTCGAGTCGCTGCTCCACGCACCCATGCGGTGCGGGTGCTTCCGGGCGTAGTTCTTGACGGACAAGGGAGCGCGGCGGTCGGAGTTGCCCTCGCGCAGCACGGGGTTGACGGCGCTGCCCTGGACACGGCCGTAGCGGGCGCGGGCGTCGCGCTGCTCGTCCGTCGTGGGCTCGTCCGGGTAGTCGGGCAGGTCGTAGCCCTGCGACTGCAGTTCCTTGATCGCGACCTTGAGCTGCGGGATCGACGCCGAGATGTTCGGCAGCTTGATGATGTTCGCCTCGGGGGTCTTCGCGAGCTCGCCGAGCTCGGCCAGGGCATCGTCCACGCGCTGCTCGTCGGTGAGCCGCTCCGGGAACTGGGCGATGATCCGGCCGGAGAGCGAGATGTCGCGGGTCTCGACGTCGACACCAGCGGTGCCGGCGAAGGCCTGGATGACCGGGAGGAAGGAGTGGGTGGCGAGGAACGGCGCCTCGTCCGTGAGGGTGTAGATGATCTTGGCCATGCTGGCGGGTACTCCCTTGTTCGACCGTCGGTACGTCCACGCTACTCGTGGTGCGGAATGTCTCGACATCAAGATACATGGTCCGGCCTGCGTCCGGCAGGTACTCGGCAGACGTCCTGGAGTCGCACTGTCGGCTCATAGGAACGCTCGGTGGACTGGTCTTCCGCAGTTCCAGAGCCGCAGGAGGGCGATCATGGCGACGACACGTGTGACACCAGAGGACTTCGGGTGGACCGCGGAGGACCTCCGCTCGGCCTACGCGTCGGACGGCAGCGGCCCGTACCGGTACGCGCCGGATGGCTCGGGGCCGTTCTCGTACGACGTCGACGGTTCCGGTCCGTGGCTCGTCGGGCCGGAACCCCGCCGCGGGCTGGCCCGGTTCGCCCCACGCGACCGCGGTGGACGCTCCCGACTCCGCCGCATCGGCACAACGGTGAGCGCCGGGGTCATGGCGCTCGTGCTCGCCGTCGGCAGCGTCGCGGTCGTCGCCCACGTCGCTCCTCCACACCCTTCGGTCCAGGCGGGGTCTCTCCACAGCCCGGACACCGACGGGACCTGATCGCGCGGACGGTCGCGCCCACCGCACCGTGCCGGTTCCGCCGTTCGGTGCGAGGATGACCGCCGCGTGCGCGCCTGCTGCGCCGCACCGCGCGGCCAACCGCGCACGGGATGACGACGCACGCACCGTGCGGACAGGAGGCACGCGGCCACGCCGCCACGGGCCTCCCGTCCGTCCGGCGGTCGCGCCCACCGCACCGTGCCGGTTCCGTCGTTCGGTGCGAGGATGACCGCCGCGTGCGCGCCTACTGCGCCGCACGGAACCGCCAACCGCGCACCGGATGACGACGCACGCACGGTGGTGCCACGCTGGACCGGTGACCGAACTCCTCGTCGTGGGCGTCATCGCCCTGATCGCCATCGCCGGTGCCGCCGTGCTCGGGCCCCGCATCGGGGTCGCGGCACCGCTCGTGCTCGTCGTCGTCGGGATCATCGCGAGCCTGCTGCCCTTCATCCCGAACGCGGAGATCGAGCCCGAGTGGATCCTCGCCGGAGTCCTGCCGCCGCTGTTGTACTCGTCGGCGGTGTCGATGCCGTCGATGAACTTCCGGCGCGAGTTCGGTGCCATCAGTGGGCTGTCGGTGCTGCTCGTCGTCGCGAGCAGCCTCGTGCTCGGGCTCTTCTTCGCCTGGGTGGTCCCGGGCCTCGGCTTCTGGTGGGGGATCGCCCTCGGTGCGATCGTGAGTCCCACCGACGCCGTCGCGACGTCGATCGTCAAGCAGACCTCGGTGTCGCGCCGGGCGATCTCGATCCTCGACGGTGAATCGCTCCTCAACGACGCCACCGCACTGGTGCTCCTGCGGACGGCCATCGTGGCCGCTGCCGCGTCGTTCTCGTTCTGGGGAGCGCTCGGCGACTTCGCGGGCGCCGTGGCCATCGCGGTGGTCATCGGCTGGTTCGTCGGCTGGCTGAACGTGTTCGTGCGCTCCCGGGTGCCGAGCGCAGCGGTGAACACGGCGCTGTCCTTCGCGGTGCCGTTCGTCGCCGCGGTACCGACCGAGCACTTCGGCGGGTCAGGACTCGTCGCCGCTGTCGTCGCGGGGCTGTTCACCGGCATCGTCGGACCGCGCAGGCTCCCGCCGGGGCACCGACTGTCCGACGCGCAGAACTGGCAGACCATCGAGCTCGTGCTGGAGGGCGCGGTGTTCCTGACGATGGGGCTCGAACTCGCGACGATCCTCCGCGACGTGCAGGAGGACCACTCCGGCATCGGCCCGGCGCTGCTCATCGCCGTCGGCGCCCTCGTGCTCACCGTGCTCGTCCGGACCGCGTACGTCGTCCCGCTCCTGTTCGCGCTGTCGGCGGCCGCCAAGCGCGGTGAGCGGATGCAGGACCGCTTCGCCGAGATGCACGCCGGCGACCGCGACGCGATGAGCGAGGTGATCCGCGAGCACCGACCGGGCAACCGGGCGCCGTCGGAACGCGAACTCGACCGGTTCACGACACGCGTCCGGCGAACCCTGGCGGACATCGCGTACTACACGACGGCACCGCTGGGCTGGCGCGAGGGCACGGCGGTGGTCTGGGCGGGCATGCGCGGCGCGGTGACCGTCGCGGCGGCGCAGACCCTGCCGACGGACACTCCGGAACGGTCGCTCCTGGTGTTCGTCGCGTTCGCGGTGGCCCTGCTCTCGCTCGTCGTGCAGGGCAGCACGATCGGCCCGCTGCTCCGTCGGATCGCCGCACCGGCACCGGACACCGCCGCGAAGGACACCGAGGAGCGCAAGCGGCTGCTCGAGCTCATGCGGACGGCGGCCGAGGACGTCCCCGGCACTCGCGAGGCCGGCCCTCGTGCGCGCGAAGAGCTCGAGGCAGCCGACCCGGCCGAGCTCCGGGCGTGGATGGGACGCGAGAAGGCCCGACGGCTCGCGGTGCTCGAGGCGCAGCGCGCGGCGATCCTCGACGCCCGCGACGACGGTTCCTTCGACGCCGAGGTGCTCGAGTCGATGCTGCAGAACCTCGACGCCGAGCAGATCGCCCTCGAGCTCCGTGGGGCACCTGCCCGCTGACGGCAGTCCCGCCGGTCAGGTGCCGATCGACACGCGGAACACCCGGACGCCGGCGGCCCGGAGTGCTGCGAGCCCGAGCCGCATCCGCATGCTGCGGAACGGCCGCTCGAACCCCGACGGCGCCGATGCGGCGTCGATCTGGTGGAGCACCTCGGACGTCAGGGTGCGCTCGACCTTGGGCGCGAGCCGTGTCAGTCCCGAGACCGTCACCACGATCCGGACGGCGTGCTGCACGAGCAGCGGATCGATGAGCTCAGCGGCCGCCTGCGCACGGTGGAACGCGGGGTCGTCACCGGGGCGCCGGATCGCGATGACCGCGAGTTCGGCGTCCCAGGTCTCCTCCGGGTCCGGCAGGTCGTCGACCCCGATGACCCGCATGCGTGCGGCATCGATGCCCGCGCGCACCGCGGCGGCGCGGAGCACGGGCAGGAGTTCCTGGGTGCCGGCGAGCACGACGTCGGCGGTGCCGAGGTCGACCTGCGCGGGCCGCTCTCGCGGCGATCGGGCCATGGTGCGGGTCCTTCCGTCGCTTTCCCACGACGCTACCGATGTCGGACGGTCGGGGGACGTCGGGGCCCGCGGTGATCAGGTGCCTCCCAGCCCCGCGGTAACGAAAAGATCACGGTGGGGCCTGTACAAAGCGACAGAGTCGTGCAGAATGGTGGGCGGCCATGACGACTGCACCCGAACTCGACCAGCACCCGGAGACCCCGGTGGTGCACCTGTCCCGTCGCGCTGCCCTCGAGGCCGAGCGCGCTGCAGCCCGGAAGCCCCAGCGCCGAGCGGAGAAGCCCGCCAAGGCAGTGAAGGTCGCGAAGCCGGCCAAGGTCGCGAAGCCCGTCGGCCGCCGCGCCACCGCAGCCCGCGCGACGACCGAGCACGTCGACACCCGCATCACGCGCGTGGTCCGCCGTCCCGCTCCCACCGTGACGAGCGTCACGAAGGCCCCACGGGCCTCCCGGTCCGGTCGTGCCGGACGGATCACCCTGACCAGCGCGGCTGCGGCGATCGCGATGTTCGCCGCCTCGGCGATGCCCGCCCACGCCAGCGCCGGCACCTCGATGGCGACCTCGACCATCGCGCCGATCGTGCGCACCCAGGACTACGCGGTCACCCAGGCGGTCACCGCGACCGGGCTCGACCGCGACGGGTTCACCGTCGGCGGCGGCACGACGCGCCGGATCGTCACCACCGGCGGCACGGCCGACACGAGTGGCATCGCGGGCGAAGCCGTCTCGTACGGCGGCGCGGTCCGCTCCCCGTTCCCCGGCCCGGTGCAGATGAGCTCGGGCTTCGGCTACCGCTCGGCACCGTGCGGCGCGTGCTCCTCCCTGCACCAGGGCCTCGACTTCACGCCCGGCATGGGCACGGCCATCGGTGCCGTCGCCGCGGGCACCGTCCGGATCTCGGGCACGTACTTCTCGTACGGCAACGCCGTGATCATCGACCACGAGATCGACGGCCGCCAGGTGTCGACGCTCTACGGGCACATGATCCCGGGGTCGTCGCCGCTCAAGGTCGGCGACCAGGTCGAGGCTGGCGAGTTCATCGGACTCGTCGGGTCCTCCGGCGTCTCGACCGGTGCGCACCTGCACCTCGAGGTCCTGATGGACGGCGTGACCCCGATCGACCCCGAAGCGTGGCTCGAAGCCCGCATCGGCCGCTCGCTGACGACGTAGCCCTCGACACCACCCACCCCGGACGCACAGCAGACGTCGAGCGCTGGTGGGGTGACGTCCCAGCTGCCCTGTGCAGACTCACAGGCATGGACGATCACCACAGACCGCCCGCCCGTCGTCGATCCGAGGAAGCTGCCCGCTGATGGGCGCCGACACCTGGATCGCCTTCGGGCTCGTCATCCTCTTCGTGCTCGTCGGCGGAGTGTTCGCCGCCGCCGAGATCGCACTCGTCTCGCTCCGTGAGTCGCAGCTGCAGCAACTCGAACGCCGGGGCTCCCGTGGCTTGCGGGTCGCCGAACTCGGGCGTGACCCGAACCGGTTCCTCGCGGCCGTACAGATCGGTGTGACCGTCGCCGGGTTCTTCTCCGCCGCGTACGGCGCCTCGTCGATCGCGCCCGACGTCGCACCCGTGTTCACCGGGCTCGGACTCGGCCAGGGAGCCGCCGAGACGGTCGCCCTCGTGTTGATGACCCTCGTCATCGCCTACCTGTCGCTCGTGTTCGGCGAGCTCGTGCCGAAGCGACTCGCCCTGCAGCGGGCCGAGGGCTTCTCGATGCTCGTCGCACCGACCCTCGACCGCTTCGCGACCCTGATGCGCCCGGTGATCTGGGTGCTGTCGGCCTCGACGAACCTGGTCGTCCGCGCACTCGGTGGCGACCCGAACGCCCGCAGCGAGTCGATGAGCACCGAGGAGCTCCGCGGCCTCGTCGACGAGCACACCGGCGTCGACGAGCAGGGCCGCCGGATCGCCCGGAGTGCGCTGGACGCCGGTGACCGGATCCTGCGCGAGTCGATGCGCCCCTGGTACGACGTGTCCACGATCGACGCCGCGCTGACCATCGCCGAGGCCACGGACCACGCGATCGAGGTCGGGCACACCCGGTACCTCGTGACCTCCGGCGGACGCGACGAGGTCGACGGCTTCGTGCACCTCCGCGACCTGCTCCGTCCGAGCGACCCGTCCGCACCGGTGTCGACCCTGGTACGCCCGGTGCTTGCACTGCCGGAGACGAAGTCGCTGTCGAGCGCGATCGCGGACATGCGGACCGACGGGCACCAGATCGCCCTGGTGGTGGACGAGTACGGCGGCAGTGCGGGCATGGTCACGCTCGAGGCGCTGCTCGAGGACCTCGTCGGCCGTATTCGCGACGAGTACGACGAACCCACGGCCGAGCACGACGGCGTGGACGGGTCCACGGTGCTCGAGGACCTCGTCGCCGACGGCGGTCCGGCGCTGCCCGACGGTGACTACGAGACCGTCGGCGGCCTCGTCCAGGTCCACCTGGACCGCGTGCCGGAAGTCGGCGACGTCGTCGCCGCCGGTGGACACCGCCTCGAGGTGACCGCCATGGACGGTCACCGCGTGGCGCGCGTCCGGATCACGGCCGACGTCACGCTCTGAACTCCGCGCAGCTGACCTGGAGGCCCGTGGCGGCGCCGCCACGGGCCTCCCGTCCGCCCGGCGGGTACCGCCAGTGCCTGCCGGACGGACAGCGCCGCCACGTACGCTCTCCCCATGGGTATCGACGTGCGCAACGAGATCCGCGACTTCCTGTCCTCCCGGCGAGCGCGGCTCACCCCCGAGCAGGTCGGCATGCCGTCGTTCGGCGGCGGGGTCCGACGCGTCCCCGGGCTGCGACGGCACGAGGTCGCGATGCTCGCCGGCGTGAGCGTCGACTACTACACACGGCTCGAGCGTGGATCGCTCAAGGGGGTCTCGGACAGCGTGCTCGAGGGCCTCGCGAGCGCCCTGCAGCTCGACGAGGACGAGCGCGTCCACCTGTGGGACCTCACCCGACTGGCGAACTCCGGCGTCAAGACGATGCACCGCACCGTCCCCACGCGGGTCCGCCCCGGCGTCCAGCGCCTGCTCGACGCCATCACCGGCGCGCCTGCCTGGGTGCGGAACGAACGCGGTGACGTCGTCGCGACGAACGAGCTCGGTCGCGCGCTGTACTCGCCGATGTTCGCCGGCCCGGGGCGTCCCGTGAACACCGCACGCTTCACGTTCCTCGACCCCGCTGCCCGAGACTTCTTCCCGGACTGGGCGCAGACCGCGAAGGACGCCGTCGCCGTGCTCCGGGCGGCTGCGGTGTCGAACCCGTGCGAGCCCGGACTCATCACCCTGGTCGGGGAGCTCTCCACCCGCAGCGAGGAGTTCCGCGGTTGGTGGGCAGCACACGACGTCCGGCTGCAGCGCGCCGGTGGGAAGCGCATCGACCACCCGATCGTCGGCGAGCTCCGGTTGTCGTACGAGGCGCTCGACCTGGTCGCCGACCCCGGCCTGACCCTGTTCACGTACTCGGCCGAGCCGGGCAGCGAGTCCGAGCGGTCGCTGGCCCTGCTCGGCACCTGGGCCGCGACGGAACGGGCCGAGCAGTACGCGGCCCTGCGCGCGGCGGAGTCCGAGTCCGAGTCGGTCGACTGAACCGCTGGTCGGCCCGGCGCACGGTTCGTAGGCTGGGGACGTGACCAGGACGACGGACGGATCAGCGGGGGACGCCGACTACGCCCGCATCGGGCAGGACTACCGGCAGTACCGGCGCCCCGAACCGACGTTCGCCCGGGCGATCGCGAAGGCCCTCGGCGACGCCCGCACCGTCCTCAACGTGGGTGCCGGTGCCGGATCCTACGAGCCGACCGATCGCGACGTCACGGCCGTCGAACCCTCGACGTCGATGCGCGCCCAACGACCGGCCACCCTGTCGACGGCGATCGACGCCACCGCCGAGGACCTGCCCTTCGACGACGACACGTTCGACGCCGCGATGACGACGTTCTCGGTGCACCAGTGGGGCGACCTCGAGCGCGGGCTGGCCGAGCTGCGCCGGGTGACCCGGGGTCCGATCGTGATCCTGACGTGCGACCCGGCCCGCGTCGAGGACTTCTGGCTCGCCGAGTACGCACCCGAGGTGATGGCGACCGAGGCCCGGCGCTACCCCGCGCTCGACCGCATCGCCGCCGCACTGGGCGACGACACCGTCACGAACACCCCGCTGCCGATCCCGTTCACGTGCGTCGACGGCTTCTCCGAGGCGTACTACGCCCGGCCGGAGCGCCTGCTCGACCCCGGCGCCCGGAAGGCGAACTCGGCGTGGAGCTTCGTCGACGAGCTCACCGCACGGCGATCGGTGGCCGCCCTCCGTACCGCGCTCGACTCCGGCGAGTGGGACCGGCGGCACGGGGCGCTGCGGATCCGGCCGACCTACGAGGGTGCCCTCGTCCTGGTGACGGCTGTCCCCGCCGCTTGACACGTCGACGTAGGCTGGGCGCGTGAGCTTCCAGGAGGTGGTCGGCGCCCGTAACGCCGGCATCAGGGCGTGAGGCCCCCGGTCGTGCCCGCAGGCACGGCCGCCCTCGTCGAACCCTGACCTCCTTCCGCCCGGTGCGGTGTGCGTCCGCACGCCCCGGGCCCGCTCGAAAGCGATGCACCATGCTCCCCATCACGGAGAAGACCCTCCGCACGTCCTTCGTCAACGCCTCCCGCAAGGAGACGACCGACATCACGCTGCCCGCCGACTTCGAGACGATCGACTGGGACGCGCTCGACTTCCTGGGCTGGCGCGACCCGAAGATCGGTCGGCGTGCGTACGCCGTCGTGCCGACGCTCGAGGGAACGCTCGTCGGCATCGTGTTCCGGCAGGCCGAGGCCTCGTCGCGCTCGCGCGCCCAGTGCTCGTGGTGCCAGGACGTCAAGCTGCCGAACGACGTCGTGTTCTACAGCGCGAAGCGGTCCGGCAAGGCGGGGCGGAACGGCGACACCGTCGGCACGCTCGTCTGCCAGGACTTCCAGTGCTCGCGGAACGTCCGGAAGCTGCCGCCGCCCGCCTACGAGGGCTACGACGTCGAGGCCGCGCGCCTGCGGCGCATCGAGGACCTGCAGCTGCGGGCCGCATCCTTCGCCACGGAGGTCTGAGCCGCCGGTGTCTCGCGTCCGCAAACGCGACGGACGGCGGACGGGAGGCACGGGGCGGGGCCGCCACGGGCCTCCCGTCCGGCAGACGCGAGCGTTTCAGGGCCGCGGGTCGCGTTGCGGGGGAAACCACCCGGTAACGCGGGTGAAACGGTCGTTCCGTAGCCTCGGCACATGGACCTCGGCGACCTCGACGACGCGACCGCCCCCGACGCTGCCGCGGTGATCCGGGGATGGGCCGACGTGCCCGCGTGGGTCGACGCCCTGGTGGCCGCGCGCCCGTTCGGCACGGTGCCGGCGCTGCTCGATCGAGCGCGAGTCGAGTCGGCGTCGTGGGGTGCGCCGGAACTCGACCACGCCCTCGCGCAGCACCCGCGGATCGGGGAGCGGACGACCGATGCCTCGTCCGCCCGCGAACAGTCGTCGATGCGCACCGCCGGCGACGAGGTGGCCGGCCGGATCGCCGACGGCAACGTCGCGTACGAGCAACGGTTCGGGCGGGTGTTCCTGGTGCGGGCCGCCGGTCGGACCCCCGAGGAGCTGCTGGCCGAGCTCGACCGGCGCCTCGCGGGCGACCCGGCGGTCGAGACGCGCGAGGCCGCCGCTGCCCTGGCCGACATCGCCCTGCACCGCATCCGTGCGACCTTCGCCGTGCCGCACCTGACCACGCACGTGCTCGACGCCACCACCGGCACCCCGGCGGTCGGCGTCGGCCTGACGCTCAGCACCGTGGACGGTGACGTCGTCGCGACCGGCTCGACCGATACCGACGGCCGTGCGGCACTCGGCCCCGACGTGCTCGCGCGCACCGACCACGTGCTGCGCTTCGACACCGGCCCGTACTTCGCCGCCGCCGGGGTGCCGACCTTCCACCCGTTCGTGACCGTGGCGTTCCGCGTCACGGGAACCGAGCACCTGCACGTCCCGCTGCTGCTGAGCCCCTTCGCCTACAGCACCTACCGAGGGAGTTGACCGCCATGTCGGAGACCACCGTCCACCTGGGACCGAACAAGTACGGCAAGGCCGAGAACCGCCTGGTGCGGGTGACCCGGCACGGGGACCGGCACGAGATCGCCGACCTGACCGTGACGTCGCAGCTCATCGGCGAGGCGTTCGCCGGGTCGTTCACCAGCGGCGACAACTCCCGGATCGTCGCGACGGACACCCAGAAGAACACCGTGTTCGCCCTGGCGAAGGAGCACGGCGTCGGAGCTCCGGAGGACTTCCTCGCCCTGCTCGCCGACCAGTTCACGAGCGAGTTCGACTGGGTCGAGGGCGGGCTCTGGCAGGCGGAGGTGCACCCGTGGGAACGCATCACGGTCGACGGGCAGCCGCACGACCACTCGTTCCGCCGCACCGGCACGGGCACCCGCCTGGCGACGGTGCACGTCGAGGGCGGCGAGCGCCACGTCACCGGCGGGGTCAAGGACCTGGTCGTCCTGAAGTCGACCGGCTCCGAGTTCCACGGGTTCCCGCGGTCGCGGTTCACGACCCTGCCGGAGACGACGGACCGGATCATGGCGACCGAGGTCACGGCGCGGTGGCGGTACCTGCCGTCCGCCGTCGAGGCCGGGATCGACTACGACGCCCTGCACGAGGAGGTCGTCGCCGTGATGCTCGAGCAGTTCGCCACGGTGCACTCGCTCGCCCTGCAGCAGACGCTGTGGGAGATGGGGCGGGCGGCGATCGAACTGCGGCCCGAACTCGCCGAGGTGCGGTTCGCGATGCCGAACAAGCACCACTTCGTCGTGGACCTGTCGCCGTTCGACCTGACGAACGAGAACGAGGTGTTCATCGCGGCCGACCGTCCCTACGGGCTGATCGAGGGGACGGTCGTCCGCGACGGCGTGGCCGAGGCGCCCCGCGCGTGGGAGCACCTGCCCGCCTTCGTCTAGGCCGAGGGCTCCTCGCGCGGCAGCGCGATCGGCGCCGTCGACCGCACCCCGTCGTACGAGCCCACCGCCGGGTCCTCGCCGTACCGCTCGGCCACGGAACGCGACCCGAGCAGCAGGTTGAGCAGGATCGCCGCGACGGCGCCGGCCGAGATCCCCGAGTCGAACACCAGCGTGAACCAGGTCGGGAACTGCCCGTAGATCTCCGGGGCGACGGTCGGCAGCAGCGCGATGCCGAGCGGCAGCGCCACGACGAGGACGTTCCGGTTGTCGAACCGCACCTTCGACAGCGTCCTGATGCCCGACGCCGCGACCATGCCGAACAGCGCGACACCGGCACCGCCGAGCACCGCGTGCGGGATCGCCTCGACCACCGCGGCCACCTTCGGCACCAGGCCGAGCACGACGAGGATGCCGCCGGCCGCCGTCGCCACGTACCGGGAGCGCACGCCGGTCAGTGCGACGAGCCCGACGTTCTGCGCGAACGCCGTGTACGGGAACGTGTTGAACACCCCACCGACGACCGTGCCGAGTCCGTCCGCGCGCAGACCGTCGGCGAGCGTGCGCTTCGACACCGGGCGGCCGGTGACCTCGGCGACCGCGATCATGTCGCCGGTGGTCTCGGTCATGATCACCAGCCCGACGACGAGCATCGACACGATCGAGGCGAGGTCGAACGTCGGCAGCCCGAAGTGGAACGGCGTGACGAAGGCGAACCAGCCCGCGTCGCCGATGCCCGACCCGTCGACCATGCCGGGGACGAACAGCGCCACGACCGTGCCGAGCAGCAGTCCGAACAGCACCGAGACCCGGGCGAGACCGCGCGGCGCGAACCGTTCGACCAGGACGATCGCGAGCAGGACCCCGACTGCGAACGCGACGTCGAGCGGGTCGGCAGCACCGTCCTTGCCGCCGTCGGTGACCCAGCCGGCGGCGACGCTCATGAGCGACAGACCGATGATCAGGATGACCGTGCCGGTGACGATCGGTGGGAACAAGCGGACGAGCTGCGCGAACCACGGCGCGACGACCACCATGAACACGCCGCACGCGATCGTCGCCCCGTAGACGGCGGTGATGCCGTGCTCGGTGCCGATCGCGATCATCGGGCCGACCGCGGCGAAGGTGACGCCCTGCACGAGCGGCAGCCGGACGCCGAACCGCCAGAAGCCGACGGACTGCACGATCGTGGCGAGGCCGGCGACGAACAGGTCGGCACTGATGAGGAAGGCCAGGTCGGCGCTGTCGAAGCCGAGGGCCCCACCGACGATGAGCGGGACGGCGATCGCGCCCGCGTACATCGCGAGCACGTGCTGCAGGCCGAGCGGCAGGAGCCTGGCGAGCGGTGGGACGGAGTCGACGCCGTCCTCGGTCGGTGTCGCGCGCGGTGTCTTCGTGGTCGTCATGGCGTCCCCTTCGAGCGGTGGTTTCCCTGTGCTCCGGACGCTATGCACCCCGTGTTTCCCCGGGATGACGGGCGTGGGTCGCGTCGGTCACCGGACCAGCGCCCGAAACGCACGCAGAGACGGCCGGGAGGCCCGTGGCGGATCCGCCACGGGCCTCCCGGCCGTCATCCGGTTGCGTCAGCGACCGATGGTCGACATGTCGGGGTAGCGGTCGCCGCTCGGGACCGGGAGCGCCGACAGGCGCGTGACCTGGTCCGCGGTGAGGGTCAGGTCGGCGGCACCGACGTTCTCCTCGAGGCGCGACACGCGCTTCGTGCCCGGGATCGGCACGACGTCGTCGCCCTGGGCGAGCAGCCAGGCGAGGGAGACCTGGGCCGGGGTGGCTTCGGCCTCGGTCGCGATCGCCTTGACGGCGTCGACGATGCGCATGTTCTGCGCGAACGCCTCTTCCTGGAAGCGCGGGTTCGCCAGGCGGAAGTCGTCGGAGTCCAGGTCGGACGGCTTCGTGATCGCACCGGTCAGGAACCCGCGGCCGAGCGGCGAGTACGGCACCAGTCCGATGCCGAGCTCGCGCAGAGTGTCGAGCACCGCACCCTCGGGGTCGCGCGTCCACAGCGAGTACTCGCTCTGCAGGGCAGTGATCGGGTGCACGGCGTGGGCCTTGCGGATGGTCTCCGGACCCGCCTCGGACAGGCCGATGTGCCGGATCTTGCCCTCCTGCACGAAGCCGGCGAGCTGCCCGATGACGTCCTCGATCGGGACGGCCGGGTCGACGCGGTGCTGGTAGTACAGGTCGATGTGGTCGGTGCCGAGGCGCCGCAGGGACCCCTCGAGGGCCTCGCGCACGGACTCCGGTGCGGAGCTGATGCCGCGGCCGGTGGCGGGCGTCTCCTCACCGGCGGTGTGGGTGATGAGGCCGAACTTCGTCGCGATCACGACGTCGTCGCGGCGGTCGGCGAGGGCCCGGCGGAGCAGGTCCTCGTTCGTGTAGGGGCCGTACGCCTCGGCCGTGTCGAACAGGGTGACGCCGAGGTCGATCGCGCGGTGGATCGTGCGGATCGACTCCGCGTCGTCGGTGCCGGCGCCCGTGTAGAAGGCGCTCATGCCCATGGTGCCGAGGCCGACGGGTCCGACCTCGAGGTCTGCGAGCTTGCGTGTCTGCATGGTGCAGGTCTACTCCGGGAGCACCGCTCGGAGGAAGGCACTGCCTGTGCCGGTCAGACACGGGCACCGTTCGTGTGGATCCTCCAAGGTCCACGCGGGGCAGCGCGGCCTTCTGGTGTGATCGGGGCGTGAACCTGTACTTCCGGCTGTTCCTGTTGCGCCTGCGTGTCCGGCTCCGCCCGACGACGGGTGGACGGCGGCCGTCGCTCTGGGACGAGGCACGCACACCGTTCCGCGTGACCCTGACCGACCTGGACCCGCTGCGGCACGTCAACAACGGGAAGTACCTGTCGATGCTCGACCTCGGGCGGCTCGACCTGATGCTGCGGTCGGGGTTCTGGAGCGCGATCGCGGAGCGCGGCTGGTACCCGGTCGTCTCGGCGCAGACCATCACGTACAAGCGGTCCCTGACGCTCGGGCAGCGGTTCGAGCTCGTGACCCGGGTGCTCGGCGTCGACGACCGGGCCGTGTACCTGGAGCAGACCTTCGTCCGTCGCGGAGCCGTCGTCGCCCGTGCCGTCGTGCAGGCGCGGTTCCTGCGCCGCGCCGGCGGAACGGTCCCGATGGCGGACCTGCTCGACGCCGTCGGCGGAGCACCGGCCGACCGTGAACTGCCCGCGTGGGTGCACGGGTGGGCGGGCGCCGTGCGGATCAGCAGCGCGGCGTAGTCACGGCGGCGGTACGCTCGGAGGACGGGGTGGATGCCCCGGACGGAAGGGGAACGTCATGGTCGTCATGTGGATCGTCATCGGAGTGGTCGTGGCCATCGCCGCGCTGCTCACCGTGCTCGAGGTGCAGAACCGCCGTCGTGCGAAGCGCCTCGCCCACCTCGAACCCGTCGACCCGACCCTCGGAGCCCGATCCCTCGCCGACGCCGAAGCGGCGCACTCGATGACCGAGGGCCTCGCGAAGTCTGCACACCCCGGCATCACCGGTGCCAGCGGGGGACTCGCCGGCTCGTGAGCCGCACGTCGACCCGGCGCGCCCTGCTCGCCGGGGGCGTCGGACTCGGGCTCGCCGGGGTCCTGGCGGCGTGCAGCCGGCCGGGTCCCGCTCCGTCGGGTTCGCCGCGACCGACTTCCAGCGGCTCCGCCGAGCCGACGAGCACACCGACACCCGGTGGCCCCGACTCGTGGGACGCCCTCGCCGCCGCGGTCTCCGGCACGGTGCTCCGGTCCGGGTCGAACGGGTGGGACAGCGCCCGCGTGCTCGAGAACCCGCGGTACGACGACGCCGACCCGCAGGGCATCCTGCGCGTCGCCGGGGCTCCGGACGTGCAGGCCGGTCTCGCGTTCGCGCGGAACACCCGCACCCCCGTCGCACTGCGCGCGGGCGGGCACTCGTACACGGGCTGGTCGGCCGGCGGCGCACCCGGGACCGACGTCCCGCGGTCGCTCGTGATCAGCACGCAGGACCTCGACGGCATCGAACTGCACGACGACGACACCGTCACGATCGGCCCGGGTGCGCAGCTCGGGGACGTCTACGCCGCGGTGGCGAAGGCCGGACGGGCGATCGGCGCCGGCTCCTGTCCGACCGTCGGCATCGGCGGGCTCACCCTCGGCGGTGGGGTCGGCGTGCTCGTCCGCTCGTTCGGGCTGACCTGCGACCAGCTCACCGGCGTGACGCTCGTCACTCCGGACGGCGCCGTGCACGAGGTCTCGACGTCCAGCGAACCGGACCTGTTCTGGGCCTGCCGCGGTGGGGGCGGTGGAACCGTCGGCGTCGTGACCGCACTGACGTACCGGACGCAGGCCGCGCCTCCCGTCCTGCTCTTCACAATCACGTTCGCGTGGTCGGCCGCCGCTGCCGTGGTGCGCGCCTGGCAGGACTGGGCGCCCACCGCCGACCCGAAGCTGTGGTCGACGCTCAAGCTGCTGAACGGCAGTCGGCACACCGCGCCGACGGTCACCGTGACCGGCGTGTGGACCGGATCGAAGACCGGCGCCGACACCTCCGTCGACGGTTTCATCGCCGCCACCGGTGCGAAGCCGCTCGCCCACACCGGGCAGGTGCTCACCTACGGCGCCGCGATGTCCGCGCTGGCGGGGAAGCCGCAGCGGGTGTCCGAGGCAGCGACGTCGTCGATCGGATCGGCGAAGCTCACCGACGCGCAGATCGACGTGCTCGTCGCCCGGGCGGCCGCGGCGGGCGACGTCGACGGCAACCTCGAGGGCGGGGTCGCGCTCGACGCCCTCGGCGGCGTCGTGGCGGACATCGGCCGGACCGACTCGGCGTTCCCGTGGCGATCCGCGCTCATGACCGTGCAGTACACCGCGGTCTTCGCCGACGGCGCTGACCCTGCACCGTTCGACGCGTACGTGCGGGGGTTCCGTCGGGCCATGCGGCCGGCGTGGGGCGACGCGGCGTACGCGAACTACTGCGACGCGGCGATCACGGACCCGTCGGCGTACTTCGGGGACAACACCTCGCGCCTGCACCGCATCGCCGAACAGGCGGACCCGACGGGCGTGCTCGACCAGCCGAACTGGGTCTGACGCCGCACGAGTCTCGGCCCGACGCACGCGAGTCTCGGTGTGGGCGACAGTTCTCGTGGCGCGCACTGCGAGAACTGTCGCCCACGCCGAGACTCGGGCAGGAGCCGGGCCGGCCGGCCGGGCCGGGCCGGGCCGTCCTACGATGACCGCATGGACATCGTCGACCTGGTGCTGCCGGACGTCGCTGCCTGGCGCGCCTGGCTCGACGCGCACGAGGGCGACGCCGACGGGGTGTGGCTCGTGCTCGCGAAGAAGGGCGTCACCGAGCCGACGACCCTGACCTACGACACCGCCCTCGACGAGGCACTGTGCTCCGGGTGGATCGACGGGCAGCGGCGTGGGCGGGACGACACGACCTACCGCCAGCGGTTCACCCCGCGGCGGAAGGCCTCACTCTGGTCGCAGCGCAACCTCGGACTCGTCGCGACGCTCATCGCCGACGGCCGGATGCGCGAGCGAGGGCAAGCCGAGATCGACCGGGCGAGGGGCGACGGCCGGTGGGACCGCGCGTACGCCGGGCCGGCGACCGCCACCGTCCCCGAGGACCTGCAGGCGGCACTCGACGCGTCACCCGCGGCAGCCGCCCTGTTCGCCGAGCTCGACGGCACGAACCGGTACGCCGTGCTGCACCGGATCACGACCGCGCCGAGTGCGACCTCGCGGACGAACCGGCTGACCAAGCTCGTCGCAGGGCTGGAACGGGGTGAGACGCCGCACCCGCGTCCGGACCGGTCGGAGCGGCGGGGGACACCGACTCAGGGACCGGCAACGCCTCCGGCGTAGACCGGGGACATGACCACTGGCACCGACACCACGAACCGTCCGGCCGCCGCCTCCGGCACCTTCCGCATCGGCGGCGACCTCGAGGTCCACCGCCTCGGCTACGGCACCATGCAGCTCACCGGCCCCGGCGTCTGGGGACCCCCGAAGGACCACGACGAGGCCGTCCGCGTGCTGCAGCGCGCCGTCGAGCTCGGCGTGGACTTCTTCGACACCGCCGACTCGTACGGCCCCTACGTCGCAGAGGAGCTCCTGCACGAGGCGCTCCACCCCTACGGCGACGACGTCGTCATCGCGACGAAGGCCGGACTCACCCGGACCGGCCCGAACGAGTGGCCGCCGGTCGGCCGTCCGGAGTACCTGCGTCAGGAGGCCGAGATGAGCCTCCGCCGTCTGGGCCTCGAGCGCATCGACCTGTTCCAGCTGCACCGCATCGACCCGAAGGTCCCGCTCGAGGACCAGGTCGGCGAGCTGAAGAAGCTGCAGGACGAGGGCAAGATCCGGCACATCGGCCTGTCCGAGGTGTCGGTCGACGACGTCAAGGCTGCCCAGGAGATCGCGACGATCGTCTCCGTGCAGAACCTGTACAACCTGCAGAAGCGCGACGCCGAGGAGCTCCTCGACTGGTCGACCGAGCAGGGCATCGCCTTCATCCCGTGGTTCCCGCTCGCGACCGGTGGGCTGACCGGCGAGGACTCCCCGCTCACCGAGATCGCGTCGCGGAAGAGTGCGTCCCCGGCGCAGCTCGCCCTCGCGTGGCTGCTCAAGCGCTCGCCCGTGGTGCTCCCGATCCCGGGTACCTCAAGCGTCTCGCACCTGGAGGACAACCTGCAGGGCGCGACCATCGAGCTGACCGACGACGAGTTCGAGGAGTTGTCGAAGCTGGGTTCCTGACCCCGGGGTCGCGGACGCGACCGAAACGGCGGACTGGAGGCCCGTGGCGACACCGCCACGGGCCTCCAGTCCGTCTTCTGGTTGCGCATGCATACGCGGTATGGGCATACTCGGTATGTCCATGGTGGACGAGAGACGGGGGAAGTGTCATGAGCGTACGGATGGGCGTACTCGCGCTGCTGGTGGGGGGACCCGGGTACGGGTACCAGCTCCGGGGGGAGTTCGAGCACCGCACCGGCGGGAGCTGGCCGCTGAACATCGGCCAGGTCTACACGACACTCGACCGCCTGGAACGCGACGGCCTCGTGGCCCGCGGCGACACCGACGACGACGGCCACGTCGTCTACACGGTGACCGACGCGGGTCGCGGGGAAGTGGCGCGTTGGTTCAGCGAGCCGGTACCCGCCAAGCGTGGTCGTGACGAACTCGCGATCAAGTTCGCGCTCGCCGTGACGGTGCCCGGCGTCGACGTCGCGCGTCTGGTGCAGGTGCAGCGCGGTGCCGCGATCCGGAACCTGCAGGACCTGACCCGGCTCAAGCGCACGACCGATCCCGCGACGGACCTGGCGTGGTCGCTCGTGCTCGAGTCGATGGTGTTCCAGGCCGAGGCCGAGGTGCGGTGGCTCGACCACGTGGAGTCGACCGTGGCGCGGTACCGGCCGGACGACCACCCGGCGGCCGACGCTGGCTCCTCGTCCCCGACCGCTGCCGACACCGCGCGGAGTGCACGGTGAGCGCCGCACCGCTCCTGCAGCTCGACGCCGTCAGCGTGCACTACGGCTCCGGCGCGAAGGCCGTCACGGCGCTGGCCGGCATCGACCTGGCCGTCCAGCGCGGCGAGATGGTCGCCGTCATGGGGACCTCGGGTTCCGGCAAGTCGACGCTGCTCGCCTGCGCCGGCACCCTGCTGCCGCCGACGAGCGGCGAAGTGCTGATCGACGGCGAGTTCGTGTCCGACCGGCCCGCCAAGGAACTCGCGGCCCTCCGCCGTCGCCTCATCGGGTTCGTGTTCCAGGACTTCAACCTGATCCCATCGCTCACCGCGGTCGAGAACGTGGCGCTGCCGCTCGAGCTCGACGGATGGAAGGCCTCGCAGGCCCGCCGCGCCGCGGAGCTGGCACTCGACAACGTCGAACTCGCACACCGCGGCGACGCCTACCCGGACGACCTGTCCGGCGGGCAGCAGCAGCGCGTCGCGATCGCCCGGGGCGTGGTCGGCGAACGTCGGCTCGTGCTGGCGGACGAACCGACCGGCGCCCTCGACTCGCAGACCGGCGAGGTCGTGCTCCGCATGCTCCGACGGCACGTCGACGCCGGAGCCGGCGCGCTGCTCGTCACCCACGACGCCCGGCACGCTGCCTGGGCAGACCGGATCGTCTTCCTGCGCGACGGTCGCGTGGTCGACGAGACCGTGTACTCGGGCGTGGAGCTCGCCCTGTCGGACCGGACCGCGTCGTGAGCCGGCGTCGGCGTCCGGGCACCGGCCGGACACCGTTCGCCCTCCGACCGGCGCTCCGTCTGGGGCGTCGACTGGCCTTCGCGAAGGCCGGTCGGGCGGCGCTGATCATCGCGCTCATCGGCATCCCCACCGCCGGGTTCGCCGCGGTGGCGGTCGTCGTGCAGTCGACGCAGCCCACCACCGCGGAGTCGCTGGACTACGACCTCGGCAAGGCAGCCGCGCAGATGCGGGTCTCCGGCCCGGACCTGCCCGGCATGCGGCAGGACCCGGTGCAGTGGCAGTTCACCGATGCGAAGCAGAACAGCCCGGTCACGGAGGCCGACGAGGACCCGCCGTTCGCGAACGTGCTCGCCCACGTGCCGGACGGTGCGCTGTCGATCCCGGTCGGCGGCACGCCCGTCGTGGTGCAGGGACCCAAGGGACCTGTCGGCCTGGCCGCGGTGGAGGGCAGCGTCTGGGACCCGTCGCTCGAGGGCCACTGGCGTGTCCTCGACGGGTCGGCGCCGACCGCGCGCAACCAACTCATGGTCACGCCGGCGACCCTCGACCGCCTCGGGGCACACATCGGTGACACCATCGACATCACCGATCCCGTCACGAAGCGGTTCACGATCACCGGGACGATGCGCGACCTCGGTTCGGCGCCCACCGAGCAGGGCGTGTTCCTGCCGTGGGGGACGACCCTGTCGACGACCGACACCACCGACGACGCGGGTCTCACCGACGTCACCGTCTACCTGCCGTCGGACGCCCCCACCTGGTCGGAGATCCGCCAGCTCAACGCGCACGGCATCGTCGTGCAGTCCCGCCCGGTCGTGCTCGACCCGCCGGACACCCGCCTGCCCGCCGGCCAGATGAGCTCGTCGCTCGGCTGGTACCTCGGTGCGATGGCGCTGCTTGGGGTCTTCGCGATGTTCGAGGTCGCGCTGCTCGCCGGGGCCGCGTTCCTGGTCGGCACCCGGGCGGACACCCGTTCGTACGCGATTGTCACGAGTGTCGGCGGGGACAAGCGGTTCGTCCGGACGATCGTCGCCGGGTCCGGCCTCGTGCTCGGGTCCATCGGCGCCGTCCTCGGCGTCGCGGTGGGCACCGGGATCGGCGTCGCGGTGTTCCGCCTGATCGACAACGGCGACGTCGTGTCGTTCCCCGGCCTACACGTGCCCCCGCTCCTGCTGCTGGTGGTCGCGGCCGCCGGCGTCCTGGCCGGGCTGGTCTCCGCACTCGCCGCCGCTCGGGCCGCCACCCGCATCAACGTGCTCGCGGCGCTGCGGGGTTCACTCCGACCCGCGCCCGTCGACCGTCCTGCTCGTCGTCGGCGACGCATCTGGGGGCCGGTGCTCATCATCGCCGGTGCCGTGATGACGCTGGCCTGCGGCGCCGGGGTGCTCATGCTCAACGACCGCCGGGTGCAGGACGACCACTGGGCCTGGGTGGCCGGTGCCGGGGTCGCGCTCGGGCCGTGCCTGATGCAGCTCGGCATCGCGATCTGCTCGCCGTGGCTCCTGGCCCTGGTGTCCCGGATGTCCGCACGCCTGGGCCTGTCGGCTCGGTTGGCCGCCCGCGATGCCCGGCGCAACCCGGTCCGGACGGTGCCGGTGCTCGCCAGTGTGATGAGCGTCGTGTTCGTCGCGTCGGTCGTGATCACGTGGAGTGCGTCGAGCCACGCGCAGTACGTCCGCGGGTACGAGTACACGACGGCGGTCGGGGTCGCGACGTCCGAGGTGCAGCTGTCCAGCGAGGACGGTGCCGCCAGCGGGCACGACGCGGCGTTGACGGCGCACGCGGCGAAGGTCGTGGCGCGGGTGCTCGACCACGACCGGATCCGGGTGCTCGGCGTGGCCGAGGGCTGGGCGGGCGACACCCCGTCGTCCGTGACGATGCCGCACCGGTGGACGGACTTCGACTGCGACGGCTACGACTCCACGTCGTGCTCGTACTACCTCGACACCGCTGACGCGACCGTCCCGCACATCTGGACGGGCACCGTCGACGACTACGCGGTGCTCACCGGACACCGACCGTCCGCCGCCGTGCGGGATGCGCTCGAGGGCGGCAAGGCGGTGTCACTGTGGCCGGAGTACGCCCACGACGGCGCGGTCCGCATCGACACGTTCCACGACCGCACGTGGGAGAGCCCGACGATCACGACGACGACGAAACCGGACGCCAGCGTGTCGATCCCGGCCGTGCTCGACGTGCAGTCGCCGCGGATCCAGGTCGGCGTCTTCATGACGAAGGCGACCGCGGCGCACTACGGGGTGCGCGCCGTCGACGGCATGCTCGTCACGACACTGCCCGGGGACATCGCGCCCGAGCAGTGGGACGAGCTGAGTTCCGCCTGGCAGAGCTTCGGCGGCGCGGACCGCGCTCGATGGGACGGCCCGCAGTTCGCCTACGAGGCCGGGCCGGTCGACAACGGCGCGCTGATCCGGGCGATCGTGCTCGCGCTGGCCGCGGCGGTGACGATCGGTGCGACGGCGGTGGCCATCGGGCTCGCGCGGTCCGACGGGCGCCGAGACGACGAGGTGCTCGACGCGATCGGTGCCGCACCACGACTGCGCCGGCGGGTGTCGACCTGGCAGGCAGCGATCCTGGCCTCGGTGGGCGCGGTGATCGGCACCCTGCTGGGGCTGCTGCCGATGCGGGCACTCACCCTGCGGTTCACGGAGCCAGCGGTCGGGTCGAACCACATGCCGTTCGTGCCGGACTGGTCGATGCTGGCCGTGCTCGGGATCGGGTTGCCGCTCCTGGTGACGGCCGGGGCATGGCTCACCGCGCACGGCCGACGCCGGGTGGCGGTGCGGCGGGCGCACTGAGGTGTGGGGCACTGAGGTGTGGGGCGGCGCTGCACGTGGCGCCGTCCCGGTGCAGCCTGGTCAGGCGCCGGGCTGCACCACCATGAGCACGGCGACGACGACCCACACCAGGTTGAACAGGCCGACCAGGGCAGCGAGCTTCCGCGGCGAGCGCTCGGTCCCGTTCCCGCGCAGGACCTCGCGCTGTTCCGGTAGGACCCCGAGCGCGAGGATCCCCGCAGCCACCGCGGTCAGACCGATCGAGACGAGCAGCCACGCCTCGTCGAGTGCCCCGACCTCGAACGCCAGGGCCGTGCCGAAGGTCGGAACCGCGAGCGAGATGATCGAGTACACGTGGCAGATCCGGTGCAGGACCCTGGCGACCGCTCGGGCCCCCTGGTCGCCCGGATCGACGACGAGCGCGCGGGCCGGCTTCGGGAACATGCTCCCGGCGACCGCGACGGGCCCGAGGGTGAGCAGCGCCGCCACGACGTGCACGGTGAGGAGGACGCTGGACATCGCTTCCAGCCTAGGGCGCGGTACTTCGTGAGCAGAAATGGTCGGGTGGCCGTTGGCGGACTCGACCATTTCTGCTCACGAAGTGGTCACACGTTCGGGATGGGCACCTCGGCCAGTACGACCTCGTCGTCCATCGGGATCGGACCGCGCACCCGGGGGAGACCGTCGACCCACTCGACCGGCACCCCCGCAGCTGCGAGCCCCTCGACGCTCAGGTCGATCCGGAGCAGGGGCAGCGCGAGGTCGCCGTACCGCTCGGTGACGACCTCGGACACCCGGTCGGGCGTGGTGGCACGGACGTACCCGCCGGGCTCGAGCGGCACACCACGGGTGGACACCTCGTACTCGCCGAACCCGCGGCTCATCTCCCAGTCGTCGGCGATCGCCACGTGACAGACCACATCGGTCATGAACCCTCCTCGGTAATGAAACGGGAGCGTATCATTACCGCTAGGATGGGTCTGTGAACAAGCGTGGACGTCCGACCGCCGACGAGCGGACCGCCCGTGACGAGCGGATCCTCGACGTCGCGACCGCACTGTTCCTCGAGCACGGGTTCGCGGGGGTCGCGCTCGACCGCATCGCCGCCGAGGCCGGGGTCACCAAGCGCACGCTCTACACGGCGTTCGGCGACAAGCCCGCGATCCTCCGAGCGGTCGTCCGGCGGCAGCACCCGTACGCCGACCAGCCCACGGCGGACCTCGTGTCCACGGCTACAGCGATCGGCAGCGCGTTGTTCTCGGACCGTGCTGTCGCCCTGCACCGGCTCGTCATCGCGGAGTCGACGCGGTCACCCGAGCTCGCGCGCGAGTTCCACGAGGCCGGGCCGCTCGCCGCGCAGCAGGCCCTGGTCCGCGCCGGAGCCACGCCGGAGACCGCCGCCGAGCTCTTCACCCTGCTGCTGGGGGAGCTCCACCGCGAGCGCCTGCTCGGCCTGGCTCCGGCCCCGACGGCCGCGGTGGTCGCCGCACGCGCCGCGCGTGCCGTCGCGGTGCTCTCGACGTGACCCCAGGGCGGACGGGAGGCCCGTGGCGGCGTCGCCACGGGCCTCCCGTCCGCCACTCCGGACATCCGCCACATGGTGAGCAGAAATGGTCGGGTGGCCGTCGCGGACCCGACCATTCCTGCTCACGAAGCGGCGAGCGACGCGGCGCGAGCGGCGAGCGACGCGGCGCGAACCGCGCTCAAGCGGGGTCGGGCAGCGCCTCCGCGTACGTGCGGAACTCGCCGCGCTCCGAGTGGATGGCCCACAGACGATCCGCGATGGACTCGCCGGAGTGCTCCGGCTGCCCGTCGTCGATGCCGAACGGGATGATGAGCTGACCGACGTGGACCTGCTCGTCGCGCACGGCGTCGTGCAGGAGCTGGGCGTAGGCGCTCTCGGCAGCGAAGGCGACCGAGGTGCCGGTGACCCGGGCGCCGGGACGCACCGCACTGCCGCCGTTCACGTACAGGATCGTGCCGTGGCCGATCGCGCGCATGCCGGGCAGCACCTGGCGGACCGCGTTGACCGAGCCGTAGACCGAGAACTCGATCGGGCCGACCAGGTCGTCGGCGGTGGTCTCGAGCACCGGACGCATGTACTCCTTGGCGGGGAGCGGGCTGTACTGCAGCACCTCGATGGGGCCGAGCTGCTCGGTCGCACGCTCGAGGGCGCTGCGGAGCGAATCGCCGTCACGGACGTTCGCGGCGAACCCGGCGGCCGTGATGCCCTGCTCGCGCAGCGACGCGGCGAGGCCGTCCAGGCGGTCCTGGTTGCGGGAGACGAGGGCGATCGAGAAGCCCTCGCGGCCGAAGCGCTCGGCGACGGCGAGACCGAGGCCCTTGCCGGCCCCGATGATGGCGATGGTGGTCATGCGGAGTACTCCTCGTCGGTGACGTGCTCGAGCCAGGTGGTGGTGGTCGCCGGGTCGTCGGCGAGGTCGAGCATCGCGAGGTGCTCCATGTAGTCCGTCGGGGTCGCACCGTGCCAGTGCTCCTCACCCGCAGGCGTGTAGACGATCTGGCCCGGCTGGACCTCGATCACGCCGCCGTCGCGGGTGCCCATGCGCGCGACGCCCTCGGTGACGTGCAGGGTCTGGCCGTTGGCGTGCGAGTGCCAGGCGGTGCGGGCGCCGGGCAGGAACCGGACCTTCGCGACGGTCATCGACTGGCCGGCTTCCTTCGGGCTGGCGATGGCGTCGAGGTACACGTCGCCGGTGAACTGCGCGGCCGGGTTCTTGACGGTCGGCTGCTTCGGTTGGATCTCCATGGCCCCGACGGTAGGCCGATGTGCGCACCGGAGGGAGGTGCCGGCCGTACCCCTCAGCCGTTTCCCGAACACGACGTGTGTGATCGACGCACGATCCGGGAGGACCACCGTGGACAGCAGCGAACACCCGACCCAGCAGCCGAGCCCGACCCGCACCCGACGCGGCTGGTCCGCTGCGGGCATCGCCGCCGTGGCCGCCCTCGCCCTGAGCGGCTGCGCCGATGCCGCACCGGACGACGACCGCGGCTCGTCGGCGAGCGCCCGCGCCACCGCCCCCGCCGACCTGCCCACCGGGCAGGTCGCGCTCGACGGCGACACCAGCGACGTGGTCACCGGACTCGAAGCACCGTGGTCGGTCGTCCGCACCGGCGACGACGGCGACGCCCTGGTCAGCGAACGCGACTCCGCGAAGGTCCTCGAGCTGCAGGACGACGGCACGACGCGCGAGGTCGGCACCGTCGACGGCGTCAGCCACGGCGGCGAGGGCGGCCTGCTCGGGCTGGCCCTGCACGACGACGACCTGTTCGTGTACTCGACGGCCGACGACGGCAACCGGATCCAGCGGTTCGAACTGACGGGCAGCGCCGGGTCGTGGGCGCTCGGTGACGCCACGACGATCATCGACGGGCTGCCGTCGAACACGTTCCACGACGGCGGCCGCATCGCGTTCGGCCCCGACGACATGCTCTACGCCAGCGTCGGGGACGCCGGCACGAGCAGTGACGCGCAGGACGAGGACTCGCTCGCGGGCAAGATCCTGCGGCTCACCCCGGACGGCGACGTACCGGACGACAACCCGTTCGACGGGTCACCCGTCTGGAGCCTCGGGCACCGCAACGTGCAGGGGTTGGGATGGTCATCGGACGGCACGATGTTCGCGTCGGAGTTCGGCGAGAACACCCTCGACGAGCTGAACGTGATCGAGGCGGGCGAGAACTACGGCTGGCCCGAGGTCGAGGGTGAGGGCGGCGAGGACCAGGGCTTCGTCGACCCGGTGCAGCAGTGGTCGACGGACGAGGCGTCCCCGAGCGGCCTGACGGTCGTCGACGACACCGTGTTCGTGGCCAACCTGCGCGGCGAGGTGCTCCGGGCGATCCCGGCGGACGACCCGGGGACGTCGACCGAGTACTTCCCGGGCGACTTCGGCCGGATCCGAACCGTGCTCGAGGGGCCGGCGGACACCCTCTGGTTCGTCACGAACAACACCGACGGCCGTGGTGACCCCGCAGCGGGGGACGATCGCATCGTCTCGGTCCCGCTCACGCGGTCGTGACGACCCCACAGGGGTTCCGGCAGCCCCTCGCTCGCACGCTGTCCAGCCGGTTACCGTGACGGCATGAACCACCGCGACGAAGCCCGCGACTTCCTGTCCAGCCGTCGCGCCCGCATCACCCCCGAGCAAGCCGGGGTGGAGACGTTCGGCACCCGCCGTCGGGTCACCGGGCTCCGGCGCGAAGAGGTCGCACGGCTGGCCGGCGTCAGCATCGACTACTACACGCGGCTGGAGCGGGGGAACCTGCAGGGCGTCTCGGACAGCGTGCTCGAGGCCGTCGCCGGTGCACTGCAGCTCGACGCCGCCGAGCTCGAGCACCTGCGCGACCTGTCCCGGCACCAGAACGCGACACCGCGGCGCGCGGGCAAGGTGGTGCCGGTGGCCGCAGTCCGCCCGGAGCTGCAGTACCTGCTCGACGTCATCACCGATGCGCCGGCGATGATCATCAACAACCGGCAGGACATCGTCGCCGCGAACGCGCTCGGCTACGCGATGCACTCCGACCTGGTGGCGGCACCGGCCCGGCCGATGAACTTCTCGCGCTTCATCTTCCTCGACCCGCAGGCCCGGAACTTCTACCAGGACTGGCAGCGGGCGGCGCACACGAACGTCGCGATCCTGCGGCGCGAGGCCGGCCGTACACCGAACGACCGCGACCTCGCAGCACTCATCGGCGAGCTGTCGATGCGGAGCGACGACTTCCGCGCCCTGTGGGCGGCGCACGACGTCCGCCGCCACTACGCCGGCGTGAAATCCTTCCGGCACGCTGTCGTCGGTCCGCTCGAGCTGCACTTCCAGACGCTCGAACTCGCCGAGGACCCCGGGCTCGCGCTCACGATCTACCCGGCGACCCCGGGCAGCCCGACCGCCGATGCGCTCCGCCTGCTCGCATCGTGGGCGGCGACGGAGCAGATCGCGGAACGTGCGCGCAGCGCGGTCAGCCCCGGATGAGCGGTGCCCCGCGGAGCGTCAGCCCCGGATGATGTCGTCCGCGATCCGTGCGGCGTCGTCGATGGGCACCGCGAAGCCGATGCCGATGTTGCCGGAGGAGTAGCCGAGTGTCGCGATCGACGTGTTCACCCCCACGACGCGGCCGTCGAGCCCGACGAGCGGCCCGCCGGAGTTGCCGGGGTTGATCGACGCGTCGGTCTGCACGAGCGGCTGCGCCGATCGCTGCGAGGTCCGTTCGAGGGCGCTGATGATGCCCGAGGTGACGGTGCCGTTCAGGCCGAGCGGGGACCCGACCGCGATGACGGACTCGCCGATCCGCAGGTCGGCGCTGCGTCCGAGGTCGGCTGCGGGCACGGTCAGGCCGGTCGCCTCGATGACCGCGATGTCGCTGTCCTCGTCGCTGCCGACGACCCGGCCGTCGGTGCTGGTGCCGTCGGGCAGTACGAGCCGGACGGCCGACGATCCGTCGACGACGTGGTGGTTCGTCATGACGTGTCCGGCGTCGTCGATGACGAAGCCGGAGCCGCTCCCGCCGGTCGTGCGGACCTGCACGACGCTCTGCAGCATCCGCTGGGCGGCGTCCTCGGCGTCGGTCGCAGTACCGCCGGACGAGCCGGACGTCCCCGACGAGCCGGACGTACCGGACTGCTGCCGACCGGCCACCGGGGCGCTGACCGGGGAGTCCGGGGTGACGAGCAGGGCGCCGGTGACCCCCGCGGTGCCGCCGAGGACGAGCGCGGCGACGAGGACGGTCGCGGTCCGGCCGCCGCCCCGCCGCTCGCGGCGCGGTGCCGGCTCGTCGAACTCGGACCGGCGGGTGGCCGGGTCCGGTGGGGGGCCCTGGACGGGCGTGGGGACGGACGGGAGGCCCGTTGCGAGCTGGTCCCGGGCCTCCCGTCCGCCGTCTGGTCGCGCAGATCGCTCGGGCGGTGCGCCGGTGGACCAGTGCTGTGGACCTGCGGGCCGGCCGATGCCGGGAGGGGTGTCACTCATGGTCGTGTCCTCGTGTTCAGACGATGCGGGCGAACCAGCGGAGGGAGAGCGCGCCGGCGGTGAGGGCGAGGAGCATGCCGAGCAGGGCGAGCCACGGCGTGATCTCGACGGGTTCCTCGTGCCAACCGATCGACGAGCCGATGTCCTGGTAGACCTCGCGGAGTTCGTCGGTGCTGGACGCCCGGTAGAACCGTCCGTCGGTCTCGTCCGCGAGCTGGCGGAGGGAGGTCTCGTCGACGGGGACGGCCTGCTGCGTCCCCCAGAGGTTCGCGACCCCGGAATCGGTGCCGTAGGCGATGGTGGAGACGGGCATGCCGGCTTCGCGAGCTGCTTCGGCGGCCGCGGCGGGTTCGCGCCCGGTGGTGTTCGCGCCGTCGGAGAGCAGCACGAGTCGCGCCGGGATGCGCTCCGGTTCCCCGGACCCGCCGGGGGTCGGGGACGGCGACGCCGAGCCGGTGGCACCCTCGTCACTGAGGCGGTCGACCTCGCCGACCGCCTCGAAGACGGCCTCGCCGATCGCCGTCCCACCGCCGCCGTCGTCCATGCCGGCGATGGCCTCCCGGACCGCTTCGTGGTCGCGGGTGGCCGGAGCCAGGACGTCCGCGCCGCCGGCGAAGGCGATCGCCCCGACGTTGAACGTCTCCGGCATCTCGGCGACGAAGGACTCGGCGGCGGACTTGGCGGCCTCGAGCCGGTTCGGGTCGACGTCGTCGGCCTGCATCGAGCCGGACGTGTCGATCGCGACGATGACCGTGGCACGCTCGTACGGCACCCGGACGTCGATCTCGGGGCGCGCACCGGCGAAGCCGAGGGCGGTCAGGCCGACCAGGACGAGCGCCGCGGGCAGGTGCCGACGCCACCGGGGCTGCTTCGGGACGAGCTTGTCGAGCATCGGCAGGGTCGCGAAGCGCACGGCGTACCGCCGGCGTCGGCGCTGGACGAGCAGGTACGCGACGGCGAGCGCCGCCACCGGCACCAGGGCGAGCAGGAACCAGGGTGTGAGGAAGGTCATCGGGTCCTCCGTGCCGATCGGGCGGGCGTGCGGTGCCGGCGGTGGATGAAGCGGGTGAGTTCGCGGCCGAGGTCATCGTCGGTGCGCAGGACCAGGTGGTCGGCCCCGGCGGCGCGGACGGCGGTGGCGGTGGCCGCGCGGTGGGCGGCTGCTCCGGCGGCGTAAGCGGTGCGGAGTGCCCGGTCCGAGGTGGCGACGACGCGCTGGGCGCCGGACTCCGGGTCGACGAAGACGACGTCGCCGACGTCGGGCAGGTCGAGTTCGCGGGGGTCGAGCACCTCGACGACGATGACCTCGTGGCGTGCCGACAGCCGACGCAGGGCGGGCTCCCACGGCAGCCGCGCGCTGTCGGTCGCCGGCTGGTCGAGCAGGTCACTGATGACGACCCGCAGACCGCGGCGGGGCGCCTGGGCGGCGAACACGCGGAGCGCTGCGGACAGGTCGGTCGTCGGGACGCCGTCGCGGGGGCCTGGATCGGCACGGAGCACGCGGCGGGCGGTGGTGCGACCGGCGCGCGGAGGGGTCCAGCGGATCCCCTCGGTGCCGACGACGCCGAGTCCCACCCGGTCACCCGCGCCGGTGGTGAGCAGGCCGATCGCCGCCGCCGTCCAGGTGGCGACGTCGGCCTTCTCACGGTCGGTGGTGCCGAAGGCCATGCTCGGCGAACGGTCGACCAGCACCCACGTCTCGAGCGCGTGCTCAGCGCGGGTGAGCCAGACGTACGGTTCGCCGGCGCGAGCCGTGGCGTTCCAGTCGATCCGGCGGACGTCGTGCCCGGGCTGGTAGCGCACGAGTTCCTCGGGGTCGCTGCCCGTGCCGAGGGACAGGCCCTGGTGGTCGCCGTGCACCGTGCCGTCGACGCGGCGCCGGACGGTGAGCTCGAGGCGGCGGAGCCGTGCGTCGTCGCTCACGGGGTCGCCTCGTACGGGGTGGAAGCGGCCGCGGCGGGGGACTGCGCAGCTGGGGGGTACTGCGTGTCACCGCCCGCCGCGACCGCGCTCGGGTCCTCGGACGACGCGATCCGAGGCTGCGGGACGGCCGCGAGCACGGCCTCCACAGCGGTCCTGGGGTCGACGCCGTCGGCGACGGCGTCGAAGGTGAGCACGAGGCGGTGCGCGAGCACGTCGGAGGCGACGTCCGCGATGTCACCGGGCAGCACGTAGTCGCGGCCCCGGAGGAGCGCGAGCGCACGGGCCGCGGCGACCAGGCCGAGCGACCCGCGGGCACTGACGCCGTACTCGAGCACTCCGTCGAGGGTGTGCACGCCGTACCGGTGCGGGTGGCGGGTCGCCATCACGAGCTGCACGGCGTACATGGCGACCGCGTGGTGCACGAAGACCTGCTCGGCTTCGGCCTGCAGCCGGACGATGTCGGGCACCGTCAGGATCTGCTGCGCGCGTGGCCGGTCGGCGCTCATCCGCTGCACGATGGTCAGCTCCCCGAGCTCGTGGGCATGGTCGACGTCGACCTTGAGCAGGAAGCGGTCGCGCTGCGCTTCGGGGAGCGCGTACACGCCGTCGTTCTCGATCGGGTTCTGGGTGGCGAGCACGATGAAGGGGTCGGGGAGCCGGTGGGTCTGCCCACCGATCGAGACCTGCTGCTCGGCCATCGCCTCGAGCAGCGCCGACTGCACCTTGGCGGGAGCGCGGTTGATCTCGTCCGCGAGCACGAGGTTGGCGAACACCGGTCCGGGTTCGACGTCGAAGGTCTCGGTGGACGGCCGCCAGACCCGCGTGCCGACGATGTCGGACGGCATCAGGTCGGGGGTGAACTGCAGGCGGACGAAGTCCCCGCCGACGACGGTGGCCAGGGTGCGCACCGCGAGGGTCTTCGCGACGCCGGGGACGCCCTCGAGCAGCACGTGGCCCCGGGCGAGCAGCCCGATCATCATCCGTTCGACCATGGCGTCCTGGCCGACGACCACGTGCTTGACCTCGAACAGTGCGCGTTCGAGGACGGCTGACGCGGACGGCATCGTGAACGGGTCGGCGTGGGCGGCTTCGGTCATGGTGTCCTCCTGTCGTTCGGGTGCGTCCCACTCCAGTCGCCAGGGGCGAAAACGACGGGAAGCCGGATCGAAACCGGACCGAAAAGGGGGAACGGACAGTACCTGTCAGTCGCCCAGCCGCCCTGGTTACCGTGAGGCATGCGCGTGCTGATGGTGGAGGACGAAGCCGGTCTGGTGACCGCGTTGCGCGTCGCCCTGCAGCGTGAGGGGTACGCGGTCGACGCCGCCGGCACGCTCGGGGACGCCCGCGCGAAGCTCGCCGTCACGCACTACGACATCGTCCTGCTCGACGTGAACCTGCCGGACGGGGACGGCTTCGAGCTCGCCGGCGAGCTCCGGTCGACCGGCGAACCCGGTGGGTCCGGTGGGTCCGGTGGCCCCGGCCCACGGATCCTCATGCTCACCGCCCGCGGCCAGCTGCGCGATCGGGTCCGCGGGCTCGACCTCGGTGCCGACGACTACCTTGTGAAACCGTTCGCGCTCGTCGAGCTCACCGCCCGGATGCGCGCACTCACCCGGCGCTCGGGCGAGGCCGCGTCCTCCGTGCTCGTCGACGGCCCGATCGTCGTCGACACCGCGCGGCAGCTCGCGCGCCGTGGCGACCGCGAACTCGCGCTGACCCTGAAGGAGTTCGGGGTGCTCCGGTACCTGCTCGGCCGTGTCGGCTACGTGGTGTCGGCAGAGGAACTGCTCGAGCACGTGTGGGACGAGAACGCCGACCCGTTCACGCAGACCGTCCGGGTCACGGTGGGCACGCTCCGCCGGAAGCTCAGCGTCGCAGACGAAGAGCCGGCGATCGAGACCGTCGTCGGCCGCGGGTACCGGCTCCGGGAACTCACCGAGGACGGCACCGGGGACTCGTCGACGCTCGGAGCGCCAGCCGCGCCGGTACGGGCGGTCGGCGCGGCCGGCGCTGCCGGCGCTGCGTCGTGAGCGCGCTCGACCGCGCCAGGCGCGAGGTCGGCCACCGCCGGTTCCTCCGCCTGCCGGCCTGGGCACGCACGATCCGGATGCGCCTGACCCTGACGTACAGCGCCGTCCTGTTCGGGATCACCGCACTCGCCCTCGCCGCCGTCTACGTCGCCCTGTCGAGCACGGTCAGCGCCGAGCCCCTCAACCCCGTCACGGTGAAGAAGTTCTACAAGGCCGCCGACGGCACGATCGTCTACAAGCCCGGCGAGCAGTTCCAGGTCGCCGACCTCGAGACGGTGCAGCGCGCCGTCAACTACACGTCCCTGCAGTCGCTGCAGCAGTACTCGATCATCGCCCTCGTCGTGATGTTCGTCCTGAGCCTGGCGATCGGCTGGTGGGTCGCCGGCCGCGCGCTCCGCCCCGTCGGTGCGATCACCCGGGCGACGCAGGAGATCACCGCGACCGACCTGTCACGCCGCATCGACGCGTCAGGACCTCCCGACGAGCTGCACACCCTCGCCGACACCATCGACGGGATGCTCGACCGGCTCGACCGCGCGTTCCGGGCCGAACGGATGCTCGTCGAGGACGTCTCCCACGAACTGCGGAACCCCGTCGCCGTCGTGCAGTCGAACGTCGAGGCCGTCCTCGCCGACGACGCCGCCACCCCGGCCGAACGGCAGGCGTCAGCCGACGTCGTGCTGCAGTCCACCCGGCGGATGAGCCGCCTGCTCGAGGACCTGCTCGCGACCGCCCGCACCCGGTCCGAGGCCTTCACCGACCGCGACGTCGACGTCGCGCGGCTGGCCGCGTCCGCTGCTGCGGAGTACGGGATCCTGGCGAGCCGCCGCGACCTCACGATCCGCGAGCGGATCCACGGTGGCCCGGTGGTGTTCGCCGATCCCGACGCCCTGTCGCGCGCACTCGGCAACCTGCTCTCGAACGCCGTCCGGCTCGCACCCGTCGGCTCCACCGTGACGATCGGCGTCGGGAGCGTCCGTGGGTGGGCGTGGCTCGCGGTGCATGACGAGGGCCCCGGCATCGCCGACGATGCCCGGCCACGGGTGTTCGACCGCTTCTACCGGGAGTCCTCGGACGCCTCCACCGGCAGCGGCCTCGGGCTGTCGATCGCGCGCCAGATCGTGGAGAGCCACGAGGGCCGCCTCCGCCTCGAGAGTCGCGGCTCCGACGGGTCGACCTTCGTCATCTGGTTGCCGGAGCGCGCCGTGCCGGGCGCCCCGACGAGGACGGACGAGCCGCCGGACGGCGACCCGCTCGCCTGAGAGCCGACCCCGTGACGGCCAGGAGGCCCGTGGCGGCGCCGCCACGGGCCTCCTGGCCGTCTCCTGGTCGCGTCAGGCCTCCGGGATCACCCGCTCGAAGCGGCTCGTGTCCGCACCGTCGGGGTCCGGGCCGTTCCGGCGGCCCGTGTCGAGCGCGTCCAGGGCCCTGAGGTCGTCGTCGGACAGCACGAAGTCGAAGACGTCGAAGTTCTCCGCGATCCGTCCGGGGTTCGTCGACTTCGGGATCGCGTTCCGCCCCTGCTGCACGTGCCAGCGGAGCATCACCTGAGCCGGCGTCTTGCCGTGCGTCTGGGCGATGGTCCGGATCGTCGGGTCGTCCATCACGCTGACCCGCTCGTCACCCCAGCCCGGGTAGAAGGTGATCCCGCCGATGGGGGACCACGCCTGGTCGAGGACCCCGTGCTCCGCGTCGGCGCGCTGCACGTCCGGCTGCGTGAAGTACGGGTGCAGCTCGACCTGGTTGAGCGCCGGGATGACGTCGGTCGCGTCGAGCAGCGACTGCAGGTGGTGCGGCATGAAGTTGCTCACGCCGATCGCTCCGACCCGACCGTCGGCGTACAGCGTCTCGAGCGCCTTGTACGCCTGCACCGTCCGTTCGAAGCGGTCCGGCGCGGGCTGGTGCAGGATCAGCACGTCGACGCGGTCGAACCCGAGCTTGCCGGTGGCCTTCTCGAACGCGTGCAGGGTCTCGTCGTAGCCGTAGTCGGAGACCCAGATCTTCGTCTCGACCACGATCTCGTCGCGGTCGACGCCGGAGGCGCGGATGCCCTCGCCGACCTCGCGTTCGTTGCCGTACGCGGCGGCGGTGTCGATGTGGCGGTACCCGGTCTCCAGTGCCGTGCGGACCGCGTCCACGGTCTCGTCGGGTGCGCTCTGGAACACGCCGAAGCCGATCGCGGGGATCTCGAGTCCGTTGTTGAGGGTGAGTGTGTCCATGCCCACGACGCTAGGCCGGTGCCCCTGACCCTGACGGGTACCAGCAACCCCTTCTTCCCCGTCCGGCACCGTCCTACCGTGGACGCATGGACACCAAGAGCGAAGTGCGCGACTTCCTCCGCACCCGCCGCGAGCGCGTCACGCCGCAGCAGGTCGGGCTGCCCGACTTCGGTGGCGCCCGACGGGTCAAGGGTCTCCGCCGCGAGGAGCTCGCGCTCATCGCCGGCATGAGCGTCGACTACTACATCCGCCTCGAGCGCGGGAACCTCACCGGCGTCTCGGAGAGCGTGCTCGAGTCACTGTCGCGCGCGTTGCGCCTCGACGACGCCGAGCACGCGCACCTGTTCGACCTGGCCCGCGTGCAGAACGCCTCGGCGACCACGCGGCGGAAGCCCCCGACGTCGAAGGTCCGACCGAACGTGCAGCGCATGCTCGACGGCATGACCATGCCCGCGTGGGTGCGCAACGGCCGCTCGGACTTCCTGGCCGGCAACGCCCTGGCACGTGCGTTGTACTCGCCGCTGTTCCTCGACCCCGCCGGCACCCCGAACACCGCCCGCTTCGCGTTCCTCGACCCACGCGGTCAAGAGTTCTGGCGCGACTGGGACGTCGTCGCGAGCGACATGGTGGCCGTGCTCCGTGCCGAGGCCGCCCGGTCACCGTACGACAAGGGACTGACCGACCTGATCGGCGAGCTCTCCACCCGCAGCGAGGAGTTCCGGCAGCGCTGGGCAGCGCACGGCGTCATGCGGCACCTGAACGGCTCGAAGCGGGTGCACCACCCCGAGGTCGGCGACCTCGACCTGACGTACGAGACGATGGAGCTCGCGACCGACACCGGTCTGACGCTCATCGCCTACGGCACCGAGCCGGGCTCACCGTCCGAGGAACGCCTGCAGCTGCTCGCGAACCTCGTCGCCACAACGGCCGTGGCCGTCCCGGAACCGGAGGACGCATGAGCGAGACCGAGTCCGTCCCGACGACCGCAGCCGCTGCACCGCTCGGGTTCCTCGGCCGGTTGCGGTTCCGCTGGCGCGCGGAGCAGGAGATCCACGACGTGACCCGCAACCGTGCGCTCGAGGAGCGGGTGCGTGCCGAGGCCGCCGTGCGGCTCGCGCCCGGCCCGTGGCACCTCGGCGAGCTGTTCCGACGTCGCTGACGCGACGGCAGGGCGACCGCCCAGGGTGTTCAGCACTCCCGCGCGGTCGGCCTCACGGCCGTCGCCAAGGTTGTCTCTGCACCCAGAAGAAGAACGCAGCGGTTGCCGCCACCCCGGAGATCGTCGCAAGCACCGGATTCCCTACCGAACTGCTGATCCCGCTGACGATCACTCCTACGAAGAACGCCCAGAGATACGGCGACCTCCAACCGGTGCGCACTCTGGACTTAGCCGGCTTCACCACTTCTGCCCTCTTCCTGGTTCAGTTCTCGAATACCGATTCGTAGCGCCTGCAGCGCTGTGCGATGTCGGCTCCACTGACGCGACTGCGACACAGCCACGATTTCCGCCGGGAGCCCATCGTTCTGCGCAAAGCGCAGAAGCATAGAACGAGCCGGTGTGGTCCTGGTCGGATCGTTCCGCCCTCGTGCGCTGCCTACTTCCACCATCAGGTCCCCTAGATCTCGTAGAGCGACATCACGATCTTCCGATATCACCGATGTGCGCCAGTGTATCCCATACTCTCCGGCAGTATGTCAGTCTTGGCTCGACATCGAAGGAGAACATCCAATGAAGCGCAGACTCTCCATTGCGGGGTCGGTAGTGGTCATGGCCGTGCTCGCCACGGGAATGGCCACCCCTGCCCACGCTGCCGCGAGCTACGAAGTTTCGGTCATTCCCAAAACCACCCCGGGTGGAGTCTCATGGGGGAGACCCACCTCACCGAAGACAACATCGGTCAAGTTCTACTCACGAGCCTCCGCCCAGATGAAGAAGATCTCGACCCGAGCGATCGTCAAGCAGTATCCGCAGAACAAACTGCTCTACGACACCACTCGCGCCTCAACGAACTCGAACATCAATTCCCTGACCTACGCCGTTCCCGCGTCCCTGCAATCGGGTACCGGATTCAATGCGTCGATGACGTCGAAGTTCACGAAGAAGTCGGGCGCTGTGGCCACGAGATCCACTTCGAAGAAGTGGATCACACCCAAGGTGTGACACGCGTCGGGCGCGCTCCGAATCCCAGTACGGCGCGCGCCCGCGCGTTCTTGTCCACCCTCACTGCACTGTCGATCTTGAACGCCGCGACGGCATGTACGAAAGTGCCAGGGGACACAGTCATTGAGAGCATCGAATACGAAACGTCGGCGAGTTCAAGCTTCTCGAACCCCAACCCAGCTCGGTTCGAGCTTGATGCGGAATCCGGTTTGACGGCATACATCAGGGTCGATGCCGACGGGCTCGGAGTTCTCCAGTTCCAGACACTCGTCACGGTGGACGGGAAGTATGCGGGACGGGCCCGCGAAATCGCTCGCCGCCCCGGAAACGTTGTGGACGTTCAGGTGAAAGCAAGAAACCTGCACAACAGGAGCGGCCTGGCAAGTGTTTACTTCATCTATGAAGATGGAAGTGGAGTATCGATGACTCCCGTGGTCGCCGTTCCGTTGCGCGTCGGCACCGTGTTCAACACAGACGGCTGCGCCAGCGAAGCCAGGCATCCGAACTTCGTCGCAGTGGACGTGAACACAAGGAATCCCGCCGAGACCTCCTGCCGCCTCATTTCATCCGAACCCGATGCGCAACAGGTCGATGTGTTCCGGGAAGAGTTTTCGAACACCGTTCCCATTTCACTCCCACTGAGCTCGTACGAGGCCTCAGAGCTCTCGGGGAACAATTACCCAGCTAGCCTCGAAGACCGTTCGTAAGCGAAGTGTGGGTGCCGCACTCGGACGGGAGGCCCGTGGCTAGCTGGCCACAGGCCTCCCGTCTGCCACTCGGTCGTGTCCGGTCAGCCGCGTGCGTCCGCAAGGTCCTGACGGACCGCCGCGGGTTCCGCATCGAGCGGCTGGTTCTCCTGGTCGCGGATGCCGTCGACACCCGTGTCCGGGTCGAGCGCCGCGAACAGCGGCCCGAGGGCGGCCTGCTCCGGACCGCGCTCGGCGACGAGTTCGAGCGTCCGGCCGACCGCGGTCTCCGCGGTCAGGGCGTCGACCAGGACCCGCGCGATCTGCCGTCGGGCGATCACCCCGTCCGCCGGGCTGCCCGCATGACGGGTGTCGCCCTGCAAGAACGTGACCTCGAGCTGGTGCGGGCCGTTCATGTCGAACCACGACGGCCGGACGATCGTGTACGCGTTGCCGGAGGCGCGCACGAGTCGTTCGCCGCGGCGCTTCCAGTCGTGCGTCGTGCCGCGTCGCGTGACCCCGATGCTCGTCATCAGCGCGATGCGCACCGGGCGACCGTCGAGCGCGATCAGGACGTTCCTGACCGCGCCGTAGTCGACCGCCTCGGCGTCGCTGCCGTAGGCCGCACCGTGGGTGAACACCACGGCGTCGATGCCGGCCACCGCGTCGCGAAGGGAGTCCGCGCGGGTGAGGTCGCCGACCACGACCTCGGCAGCCGGATCGAGCCGACCGTCCCGCGACCCATCACGCACGAGGGCACGGGTGGTGTGCTCCTGGCGCACCGACTCCGCGACGACGAGGCGACCGACGCTGCCGGTCGCCCCGACGACGAGGACCGTCAGGCCGTTCACCGGCGACGTGCGGCGGGCACCAGGGTGTGCTGCCCGTAGCTGTTGTCGTCGGGGTTGATCGTCACGCCCGGTGCGACGAGCTCGTCGATGCGGTCCAGGACCTCGTCGCTGAGCACGCGGTCGGCGGCGGGGAGCTGCGACTCGAGCTGCTCCATGGTTCGCGGGCCGATGATCGCGCTCGTGACGCCGGGGTGCCGGATCACCCACGCCAGCGACATCTCGATGAGGGACATGTCCTGCGACTCGGCCAGGAGTGCGAGTTCCTCGACGATGTCGAGCTTCCGCTGGTTCGCGGGCGTCGACATGTCGAACCGGGCCGCGGGGCGGTGCTTCGCCGTCGGGGTCCCGGGAGCGTCCTTGCGCCAGCGGCCACTGAGCCAGCCGCCGCCGAGCGGGCTGTAGACGAGGGTGCCCATGCCGTAGCGCTGCGTGGTCGGCAGGACGTCCTCCTCGATGCCACGCACCAGGATCGAGTACGGCGGCTGCTCGGTGCGGAAGCGCTCCAGGCCACGGCGCTCCGAGGTCCACTGGGCCTCGACGATCTCGGCGCCCGAGTACGACGACGATCCGATGTTCCGGACCTTGCCCTGGCGGACCAGGTCGGTCAGGGCGCCCAGGGTCTCCTCGACGTCCGTCGTCGGGGACGGACGGTGCACCTGGTACAGGTCGATGTGGTCGGTGCCGAGGCGGCGCAGGGAGTTCTCGACCTCCTGCATGATCCAGCGGCGCGAGCCCCCGGAGCGGTTCGGGCCCTCACCCATCGGCATGAAGAACTTGGTGGCGAGCACGACGTCGTCACGGCGGTCCTTGATGGCCTTGCCGACGATCTCCTCGGAGACGCCGTCCGAGTAGGCGTCGGCGGTGTCGACGAAGTTGATGCCCGCGTCGAGGGCACGGTGGATGATCCGGATCGAGTCGTCGACGTCGGCGTTCGCCCACGGGCCGAACATCATGGTGCCCAGAGCGAGCGGGCTCACCTCGACGCCGGTGCGTCCGAGCTGGCGGTACTCCATGGTTTCCTCTCCGTGCCCGCGGGTCTCGCCGGGCACGGCTGCCACGCTAGGCCGGTCACCCACGGTGAAAGGGGGGAGGCCCTTACCTCCCTCGGTCGGCGGGGCGGTCGTAGCGTCGGGGACATGACGTTCGCCGAGACCGACCCCGAGTTCGCCCAGTACCACGCCGACTTCGTGGACGAGACGCTGCAGCACGCGTCGCTCAGCAGCCACGACCGCGCGGTCGTGCAGCTCGGCGCGATGATCGCCGCCGGCGCGCAGACCGCCTTCCGACAGCTGCTCGGCACCGCGCTCGACGGCTCGCTGACCCCGGTCGAGGCGCAGGAGATCGGGTACCAGGCCGTCGCCTACGTCGGGTCCGCACGCGCCTCGGACTTCCTCACGATCACGAACGACCTGCTGATCGCGCGCGGTGTCGAGCTGCCGCTCCCGGGCCAGTCGACGACCACCCCCGACCACCGACTCGATCGGGGCCGTGCGGTCCAGAGCGCCGTCGTCGGCGCCGGACGTGTCGACGCGATGTACGAGAACGCGGCCGACGACACCGTGCACTTCCAGCGGTTCCTGTCCGGCAACTGCTTCGGCGACACCGTCGGACGGGACGGGCTCGACCTGCCGACGCGTGAGCTGCTGACGTTCGCGGTCCTCGTCGCGCTCGGCGGTGCGGACGCGCAGGTCACGGGACACGTCGCGGGCAACCTGCACGTCGGGAACACCCGGCAGCAACTGCTCGACGTGCTCACCGTCCTGGTGCCGGTGATCGGCTACCCGCGGACGCTCAACGGGCTCGCCGCCGTGAACGAGGGCGCGCCCGCCGCCTGAGGTCGCGGCCGGTCCGTCAGACGACGAGGGGGCCGGCGACCTCGAGCTGGTCGTGGTCGACCTGCCAGCGGATAGCGTCGAGCACCGTCTGTTCGGCGGTGAACCCGGGCGCGTGACCGAGCAGACGGCGGGCCTTCTCGACGCTGAACACCTGACTGCGTGACAGGTGCTCCCAGCTGGCGCCAGCGTGCTCTGGAGTCGTGGTCTCGCGGAAGCGGTCCCAGCTGACGGGCTCGAGCCGGGCCTCCTGGCCGAACCACGACGCTGCCAGGTGGGCGTACCCACGCGCGGTGAGCGCCGTCGGGGCCGTGATGAAGAAGTCCTCGCCGACCGCCGCCTCGCGGCGTTCGACGGCGAGCTGGAAGGCTTGCGCGACGTCGTCCGCGTGCACGTGGGCCATGGTCTCGGCGCCGAGACCGGGGACCTCGATCGCCTCGCCGGCGGACAACCTCGTCAGCACCGACGGGTCGAGGTTGCCGAGCGGACCGATCGGCATCCAGCCCGGACCGCTGATGTGACCCGGGTGCAGCGTCGTCGTCGCCAAACCCCCTGACGCGGTTTCTTCCTTGAGCATCCGGGCAATCGCATCCTTCTGCACGCCGTAGTCGCCGAAGGGCGGCGTGAAGTCGTCCTCGGTGATCGGCAGCACACGGGATGCACCCGCGCGCCAGATCGAGCCGCAGTGCACGAGGTGCGTGCCCGTGCCGCGGAGCGCTTCGACGAGGGCGGCGGCTGACGACTCGGTGAAGCAGACCAGGTCGACGACGGCATCGGCGTCGAGCGCAGCGATCCGCGTTCCGAACGTGCCGTCGCGGTCCTCCTGCTCACGGTCCGCGGTGACGCGTTCGACCCGCTGCCACTCGGGGGAGTCGGCGTAGGGGGTGCTGGTGCCGCGGCTGATGGCGACGACCTCGTGACCGGCGCGGACGAGGCGGGGGACGAGGAACGTGCCGATGTGGCCGGTGGCTCCGATGACGACGACGCGCATCAGTCGGCGGTGATGACCTTCACGGAGCCGGCGATGGTCGCGGCGTCCTCGGCGAGCGCCACGACCGGGTCGGGCAGGCGGGTGGTGGCACCGACGAGCTTGCGGGCACCCCACCCGACGAACGACCCGACGATCGCACCGACGCCGCCGAGGATCGCGCCCTCGATGCGCAGGTCGCGCTTGCCGGTCGTGCCGAGTGCCGCGCCGACGAGCGCGCCGGACCCGATGCGGCCGATCAGGCCGGCGGGGGAGATGCGGTTCGGGGTCATCGGCAGCTTGTCGCCGATGAGTTCACCGACGGCCGAGGCGACGAGCAGCCCGCGGCCGAGCGGGGTGCTGAAGACCTTCCAGTCCTGCCACGACCCCTTCAACGAGGACCGGTCGTGGTTCAGCGCCAGCACCGCGAGTGGGGTGGCACTGCGGCCGCCGCTCAGGATGCCGAGCACCAGGGTGCGGACCAGGGTGTGCTGCTCGTGCTGCTTGCTCATCGTGTCTCCAGTCGTGATCAGGTCCGACCGTACGCACGCGGGCCGCGAGCGCTCCGAGGGTCCTCACGGACTGCGGGTACTGAGCCGGCCCGAGTAGCGTCCGCCGCATGAGCAACGTCATCGTCTTCGGCGGCCACGGCAAGGTCGCACTCCTCACCACCCGCATCCTCAGCGACCGCGGCCACTCGGTCACCTCGGTCATCCGCGACGCGGACCAGTCCGACGAGATCCGTGCCCACGGCGGCGAACCCCGTGTCGCGGACATCCAGCAGCAGTCCCTGACCGACTTCGCGGAGCTCGTCCACGGCCACGACGCCGTCGTGTGGTCGGCCGGTGCCGGCGGCGGGTCCGTCGACCGCACCTGGGCGATCGACCGCGACGCCGCGATCCTGTCGGTGCAGGGTGCGAAGCAGGCCGGCGTCGACCGCTACGTCATGGTGTCGTGGTCCGGGTCGCAGCTCGACCACGGGGTACCGCAGGACAACGACTTCTTCGCCTACGCGCAGTCGAAGGCGATCGCCGACGCCGTGGTGCGCGACTCCGGTCTGCAGTGGACCATCGTGGCGCCGAGCACCCTGACGGACGACGACGCCACCGGTTCGGTCGACTGGGCGGGCTCGTCGAGCGACGTGCCGCGCGGCGACGTCGCACACGTGATCGCCGACGTGCTCGAGACCCCCGGCACGGCGGGCAACACCATCCGGTTCAACTCGGGATCGACCCCGATCGCGGACTTCCTGCGCGCCGACGCCGTCTGACGACGGGGCGCGGTCTGACGACGCCGACGCGGTCTGACGACGGGGCGCGGCCCGCGGCCGCGCTTCAGTAGATCGCTGCGATGCCGGTCATGTCGCCGAGCCCGAGCGTGCGTGAGCCGGTGTCGCAGTACCCGCCGGACGGCTCCATGACCTGACCGGTCCCGGTCTTCACGTGGCCGAGTCCGTACAGGTGTCCCCACTCGTGGGTGGCGACGGCCTGGGTGTCGAACCGTGCGCCCGAGCAGGTGGTCGTCGAGCTCCACTTGTAGCTGGTGGCGTACCGCTGGTCGGACTCCTTCGCGACGCCGTTGCCGTCGTACCAGACGCACGTCACGCCGAGGGTGCCAGAGGGCAGCTTGCCCCATCCGACGACGCTGTAGCCGTTGCTCTTCGAGCAGCCGCCCTTGTCGGTGAGCCCGGGCACCTGGGTCGCCAGGCGCACGTAGGAGTTCCGGGCCGACGAGGTCACCGTGCGGTCGCACGACGCGATCGTGCCGGTCCACGCGTTCGCCGCCTTGCGCAGGGCGTCCTTGGCGTACGACGACTTCTGGCCGGACTCGTTGTAGTACCACTGCACCGTGCTCGACCAGCGGTAGGGGTTCCGTTCGTTGGCCGTGCTGGTGCACTTGGTGGTGGCCGCGGTCGTGGCGGCCGGCGCTGCGGGTGCGTCGGCGGCACCGCTGGCTGCCGCGCTCCTCGCCTGCTCGCGGCGCACGGCGGGCGCCGAACCGCTCCAGGTCTCGTCGATGCGGACCGCGACACCGCCGGTGCCGGTGTTCGCGATGACGACCTCCGCCAGCTCCGGAGCACCCGGCGCCGCCGAGCTGCTGGCCATGACGCTCTCACCGGGCGCCGGCACGGCGAACGTGCGGCCGTCCGGCAGCGCGACCGTGCCCGACGAGACCGTGCACCCCGACCGGAGCGTCTGCACCGAGAGCGTCCCCGTGGCGCAGCGGGTACCGGCCCCCGGCGTGGATGCCCCCGGCGTCGCCGCCTGCGCGGGTGCCGCCGTCGCGGTGAGGCCGACGACGAGTGCGATGACCGCTCCGGTGGTGAGCGTGTTCCTGACAGGACGCATGGTTGCCCTTCCCGCGGTGGGTCCCTGTGCCCGCCGTCCCTGATCGGGTCCATGCTCGCCGATGAGCCCCCGTCAGGTCCAGGGCTGCGCCAACAGGACAGGAAGCGCCCAGCCGTCGCGGTCGGTCAGCGCAGCCGCTCGACCATCGGACACGCGAACGGATCGCGAGCCGCCAGACCGACCTCGTTGAGGTAGCGGACCACGATGACGTAGGAGTGCACCAGCGTCGTCTCGGTGTACGGCACGTCCTGGTCCGCGCAGTACTTCCGGACCATGTCCCGGGCGGCCCGCAGGTTCGGTCGGGCCATGCTCGGGAACAGGTGGTGCTCGACCTGGTGGTTCAGGCCGCCCATGAAGTACTCGACCCAGGCGCCACCACCGATGTCGCGCGAGGTCAGGACCTGGCGCGAGAAGAAGTCCACGCGGCGGCCGGGTTCGATGACGGGCATGCCCTTGTGGTTCGGCGCGAACGCGATCCCCATGAGGAACCCGAACACGGCGAGCTGCACACCGAGGAACGCGAAGGCCAGGCCGACCGGCAGGAACCAGAACACGACACCCAGGTAGAGCACGAACCGGCCGACGAAGACCGATCCCTCGGCCCACCGCCGCTTCACCGGGCCACGGCTCGTGTACGTGCGGATCGACTGCCAGTGCAGGTTCACGCCCTCGACCAGGAGCATCGGGAAGAACGCGTACCCCTGCACGCGGACGAGCACACGCAGGAACCCGGTCCGGCTGGCAGCGTCTTCGGGTCGGAACGAGATCGCGTCGAACGAGATGTCGGGGTCCTTGCCGACGGTGTTCGGGTTGGCGTGGTGCCGGGTGTGCTTGTTCATCCACCACGCGTAGCTGATGCCGGTCAGGAACGTGCCGGCGTACCGGGCTGCTCGGTCGTTCCAGTGGTGCGACGCGAAGACCTGTCGGTGGGCGGCCTCGTGCGACAGGAACGCGAACTGCGTGAACAGTGCGCCCAGCACCCCGGCGACGATCAACTGGTACCAGGAGCCGCCGAGCACGGCGAACGCCCCGCCGGTGATGCCGAGCAGCGCAGCGAGCACTGCGATGAGGCCCCAGTACCAGCCCGTGCGGCGACCGAGCAGCCCAGCGGTGCGGACCTGCGCGAGCAGCGCGGTGTACGTCGAGGTGGTGTCGGTCCGAGGCGACCGTCGTTCGGTCTTCCGGTAGCCCGTCGGTACGACCAGTTCGTCGCCCATGCTTTCCTCCTGGATCCAGTGCTGCGCCTGCAACCGGGGTCCGGGGCTACGACTTGCTCGTGATCGTACGCCGGCCCGGACCGGGGACACACGGGATCAGGCGGGGAGGACCAGGCGGCGTTCGACGATGGCCCGGGCGACGTCGGCGAGGCGCTCCTGGTTCGACCGCGCGTACTGCCGCAGCAGTTCGAACGCCGCCTCGGTGTCGACCGAGTGCGTGTACGCCACGAAGCCCTTGGCCTGCTCGATCACGACCCGGCTGTCGAGGGCTCGCTGCAACTGCGCCTGCGTCAGCGCCGCGTGCTGCAGGGTCCGCTGCTGCAGGATGCTGATGGTCGCGACGTCGGTCAGGGCCTGAGCAGCCAAGGCATCGTCGCGGTTCAGCGCACCCTCGGTCTCGCGGAACAGGTTCAGCGACCCGAGCGTGGTGTCCCGCAACCGCATCGGGATCGCGTGCACCGACGCGTACCCCGACTCGGCGGACGCGGCGGCGAACGTCGGCCACCGGCGTTGCATCTCCGCCTGGTCGCTCACCGACACCGGACGACCGGTCGCGAAGCACTCCACGCACGGCCCTTCGCCGGCGTCGAGCTGCAGGAGTCCGACGAAGCTGGAACGCTCACTGGTCGACGCCACGACCTCGAGTTCCTGGTGCTGGTTGGCCAGCAGGATGCCGGCCGCCGAGGCGTCGAAGATGTCGACGACGCTGTCGACCAGGTTCTGCAGCAGGTCGACGACGTCGTACTCGTCGACGAGGGTGTCGGTCAGCGTGACGAAGGTGTCGATGAGCCGGCGCTCGCGGGTCGGTGCCATGGTGCGTGCTCCTCAGTTCTCGGAACCGTACGGCCGGGCGAGGTCGATGCGGCGAGCGATGACGTCGGTGGCGACGTCGCGGACGGTGCGTTCGGTGGCGAAGGCGTGCGCCTGCAGCACGAGGAGGGCGTCGGTGACGTCCACCCCGAGCTGTGCTGCGACCATGCCGGTCGCCTGGTGCACCTCTCGTCGGGAGTAGCGGCTGGTACCCATGTCGGCACGGCCGTCGGCGGCCGCAGCGAGCAGGGCACCACGGAGCACCCGACGGGCTGCGACCTCGGTGAGCTCCACGGCGCCGCGGATCTGCCCCACGGTCAGGGTGCGCTCGCTGTCCACGGAAAGGTCGACGGCGCCGACGGGGATCGTCCCGATGCGCATCGGGAACGAGAACACCGCCCCGACCCCGGCGCGCAGGAGTTCCTCGAGCGCGAGCGGCCAGTCGGTGTTCGTCGTGCCGGACAGGTCGGACTCCAGGACCGGGCGGCGGGTCGTCAGCGCCTGCCAGCACGGGCCCTCGCCGAGGTCGAACTGGATCTCGTCGATCCGCGCGGCGCGCGCGTCGCTCGCGCACACCGTCGCCGACCCGAGTGGGTTGCCGAGGGTGGAGATGCCGACCCCGGTCACGGGCAGCGTCGTCAGGAACGGCGGGCACATGTCGGTGCCGTCGGGTGCGGCCTGCAGTGCGGAGACTGCCGTCGTGAAGTCGTTCATCGCGAGGAAACCATCCGGGTCCGTGAACACGGGGCTGATCCGGTCCCCGCGTGCTGCAACGCTAGCGCAGTGCCCCGCTGGCGTCGCCCGCCGGGCACGTCGACCCGCGCGGACACGGTCAGCCCGCGCTGACGCGCGACGGCTCCGGCACGAAGTGGATCCGCTCCGCCGCTCGCGTGACCTCGCGGGCCCGGGCCGTGCGGTCGTCGAACTCGATGCGCGCTGCGTCACGGACCTGCTCCTTGTCGAACAACGACGCCCGGCTCACGACGTCGACGATCGTCGCCACCACCGTGGCGAGACCGCGTTCGAGCTGTCCGAGGTTCGTGTTGCCGATGACGAGACGACGGTCCTGCACGTCGAGCGTGACGTCGGGGTAGCCGGCCGTCACGAGCTGCGCGTGTCCGTCGGCACCGCGGAGGCCGGCCATCTCGGCTGCGTCGGGTCGGCGGTTGAACACCGCCGGGACGTCGTAGTACTTCGCCGCCGTGGGCTTGCCGAGCTCGGTGGGCAGGCCGGAGGCCACCACACTCGTGAGCGCGAGCGGCGTCGAGGCCGCCTCGGACTGGTCCGTCATGATGACTCCCTTGGCGGATCCCCGCGGGAGCTCGAGAGGATCTCGGACTCGGTACGGCGACACCGTGGCGTCAGTGTGGGACCCGCGGATGTGAGCACTCCCAGCCGCGGCCCGACGCCGGGGCTCCACCACGCCCCGGCGTCACCCTGCTCAGGCGAACTGCGCGTAGAACGCCGACGGGTCCTGCGACAGCGACGCCTTCACCGCGCTGCTCCACTCGTCGACGACGACCTCGGCCGCACCCCGCTCGACACCGTCCAGCGCGGCCCGCGCCACGTCGGCCGGGTCGACCTTCGGCCCCTCGTAGCCGTCCATCATGTCCGTGTCCGCCGCCCCGAGGTGCAGCCCCTGCACGCTGATCCCCTTGCCGGCGAGCTCCAACCGGACGGCGTTCGTCAGGTTCCACTCGGCGGCCTTCGCCGCCGCGTACGCGCCGGATCCCGGGTAGACGAACCAGGACAGTGCGGACAGGACGTTCACGATGCCGCCGCCGCCGTTCCGCTCGATCACCGGAGCGAACGCCCGGATCATCGCGAGGTTCCCCCAGTAGTGCGTGTCCATCTCGCGGCGCGCATCGGTCAGGTCGTCGGTGAGCAGCGAGCCCGTCGTCGAGATGCCCGCGTTGTTCACGAGCAGGGTGACGTCGCCGGCGGCTGCGGCCGCCGCCTCGACCGACGCCGGGTCGGTGATGTCGAGCGGCAGCGCCACGACGCCCTCGATGTCCACGAGCTCGGGTCGGCGTGCGGTCGCGTAGACCCTGGTGGCGCCGCGCTCCAGCAGCTGCAGGGCGAAGCGGCGTCCGATGCCCCGGTTCGAGCCGGTGACGAGTGCGACCGATCCAGCGATGTCCATGGTGTCTCCTCCTGCCGCGCGGGTCTCTCCCGCAGCGACTCGGTTACGCTAAGACCTCACATCCATGTCAGGGGCAAGCCCCGGATCGGAGTCCGCATGCGGATCGGCGACCTCGCCGCGGAGACGGGCGCCAGCGTGCGCTCGCTGCGGTACTACGAAGAGCAGGGACTGCTCACCGCGTCGCGGACCACCAGCGGGCAGCGCGTCTACGACGCCCCGGCGGTCGAGCGCGTCCAGCTCGTGCAGCAGCTGTTCGCCGCCGGTCTGCCGAGCCGCACCATCGTGCAGCTGTTGCCGTGCGTGGACAGCGGGCACGCGACGCCGGAGTCGTTCGCGCTGCTCGTGGCCGAGCGCGACCGGATCACGGCGCAGATGGCGGAGCTCGAGGCCGCGCGTGGCCGGCTCGACGAGGTCATCGCCATCAGCGAGCACCCGACTGCCGAGCACTGCCCGGCCCTGCGTGAGCCGACAGACGGAGCGGTCGCGGCCTGAGACGGAACGCCAGAACGGACGGGAGGCACGGTGCGCGCCCGCCACATCCTCCCTCGCAGGCTCGGTCGGCGCACCCGCGCGACGCTTCGCGTCGCCGCCGAGCGGGTGCGCCCGTCCGCCACCTGGTCACGACCAGGGCAGCAGGTGCGGCGTCAGGGTTGGAACACCTGGATCTGGTCCAGTTCCGCGAACCCCGTGCCCTTCGTGAAGGTGAGCGTGTTCGCGCCGGCCTTCAGGGTGACGGTCTTCTGCGCCCACCCGAAGCGCCCCCAGTTGACGGTCGGCGCGTAGCTGACCGTCCCCGCCGACGTTCCGTTGACGGCGAGCGCGTGCGTGCTCGTCGCCCCGGTGCCGTTGTCGTACCGGACGTTGACGGTGTACGTCCCCGCGGTCGCCGCCTGCACCGTGAACTGCACGGAGCTGGTCGCGTTGTTGATGTTGCCGACCTTCGCACCGCCGACGGCGTCGGCCTGGGTGACCGTGCTCGTGTCGCTCCGCACCGCCGACTCGGCCTCGTACCGCAGCGCGTTGATCGGGATCGACCCGACCCGCACGTCGTTGTAGGTCGTCGTCAGGTTCTCGACGTTCGTCGCCTGGTAAAGCGTCTTGCCGTCCGCGCTCGAGTCGAAGCCCTGGGCGAAGCCGCTGAACGTGCCACCTTCGGCGTCGCGGGCGTCGTACGTGACCGCGTAGGGCAGTTGCTCCCACGAGCCGGAGCCCTGGTTGCGGTTGACGACGAAGTTCTGCCCGCCGTCGATGTTGCCGGCGCTGTCGAGCGACCACTTCGACGACACCACGATCATGCCGTTCGCGTTGCCCGTCGTCGGGACCCAGCGGACTTCGGGCGAGGAACCGACCCCGCGGCCGTCGGGCAGTGCGATCTTCGTCCCGATGCTCGTCTCCGGGCTCCAGGTCAACCCGTCGGGCGAGGTCTTGAAGTACACCGGCGCCGTGTTGTTCGTCTGGCTCGGTCGGTTGACGACCTCGAAGGTCGCCACGTAGTTGCCGTTCGGGATCCGGGTGACCGTGATCATGCCGGGCCGGTCACTCTTGTTCGTCGGCGCCGAGACGTTCACCAGGCCACCCCAGGTGAGACCGCCGTCCGTCGACCGTCGGTAACTGACGGCCTGCAGGACGTTGTTCGCCTTCTGCCGCTCGTCGGAGAAGTACGTCACGAGGCCGCCGTTCGCGTCGACCGCGACGGACGGCTCCCAGACCGTCGAGGTGGTGGACGTCGGACTCGGGTCGTAGGTGGCGGGCCCGCCGGTGTCGACGGTGCTCACGAACGACCAGGTGAGACCGTGGTCGAGGCTCTTGTACATGACCAGACGGCTGCTCGACCGGTCGGTCGGCATGATCATGCCGCTCAGCAGCAGGGTGCCGGCGGGCATGGTGCCGAGCTGGATCGGGGTCTCGTACAGCGAGGGCTGGGCGGTGCGGGTGAGCGTCGGGAACTGCGTGCTCGGCTTCACGGTGGCGACGCGGCTCCACGAAGTGCCGTTGTCGGTGCTGCGGTAGATCGGGTAGACCTGCACGCCGTTCTCGAGCACGAGCTGGTCGAAGGTGACGAACTGCTGGCCGTTCGCCGACCCGCTGTTCTTCAGGACGATGTTCTTGGCGTAGGTCGTGCCGGCAGCACGTCCGCCCTCGGGGTTGAAGGCGGTGCCCGCTGCCGGCGAGTACACGAGGGCTCCGTTGCCGGTCGTGACCGCCTGGGCGGGAGCGGGGCCGGTGACACCGGCGACGAGGGCCGCCGCAGCAGCGGCAGCGGTGACGACGAGCGCGAGCGTTCGGCGTCGACGAGGCGCCGGAGCGGCGCCGAGGCGGAGGGACATGGTGCTCCGTTCGGTTGGTGGTGCAGTGGTGGTGCGCGGAGACGGACGGGAGGCGCGGGACCGACCCGACCCGCGCCTCCAGACCGTCACTGGGTCGCCGACAGGGCCGCTGCCACGGCTCGTTCCTGCCGCGCATGCGCGGCGAAGGCGTCGGCGACCGGGTTGCGACGGCGGTCGAGCCCGCCGTCGCCGTCTTCGACGAGGTCGAAGAGGCCCATCGTGAGCAGGTGCTCCTGGCGGGGTGCGTCCGTGTGCCGCCAGGTCCACTCGTACATGTCGAACAGCGGCCACCAGGTGTACCCGACCACCGGGACGCCCTCGGCACGGAGCTCGTGCACGGCGGCCACGGAGGCGTCGAGCCAGCCGATGCGTTCGTCGACGGACCCGGTGACGCACGTCTCGGTCAGCATGACCGGGGCGCCGTACCGCTCGGCGTACGTCGTCAGCACGTCGCGGAGTCCCTCGGCCCCCGTGTCCCGGTACGGACGCGGGTCGGCGAAGCCGCCGCCGTGGTGGACGCCGGCCTCGAAGACCTCGGTGGAGTGCAGGGGGTAGTAGTTGACGCCCATCACGTCCGGCCGGACCGCGTGCTGGCGGAACCAGTCCAGGTCAGCGTCGGTGACCCCGCCGGAGCGCAGCCGTCCGACGAGCGGATGGTGGTCGTCGACGCCGCCGGTCACGAGGTCCTCGACCAGGAACGTCTGCGCGCGGAGCCGCGCCACGGTGTCGCGGTGCTCGGGGGCATCGACGTCGCCGACGTACCGGATGCCGGCGTCGACGTGCACGAAGGTGGCGGCGTCTCCGAGTTCACGGGCGATCGCGTGCTGGGTGGAGACGAACCCCTTCGCCAGCGCCGAGGCGATCCGGGCAGAACCGTCGGCACCGGTCAGGTACGGGGGCCAGTACCCGTACTCACCCGAGAACAGGGCGTGGATGACGGGCTCGTTGACGGGCGTGTAGTCGGTCGCGACGTCGCCGTACCGGGCGGCGAACCGGGCGGCGTACTCCGTGACGTGCGCCGGGTAGTCGGGGTTCGCGAACTGACCGTCGAGCCAGAGCGGTGTGCCGTAGTGCAGCAGGTCGATGACGGGCCGGAGGCCGGTCTCACGGAAGCGCTGCATGACACCGTCGACCCACGACCAGTCCCACACACCGGGCTCGTGGGCGACCCGGTACCAGGGCACGCCCCAGCGGAGCAGCTCGGCGCCGACGTCGACGGCCAGGCCGAGATCGGCGGCGTACTGCCGGTAGTGGTCGGTGAGTTCGTACTCGTCGATGGGGCGCTCGCCCGGACGGGCCTGCGGGACGAAGGTGTCCTCGATGCCCAGGGCGAAGTGCAGCCGTCCGTCGTCGGACCAGTGCATGGTGTCTCGTTTCGTGGTGGGCGCGTCCCCGAGGGGACCGCGCGGGGTCGTCGTCACTTGAGCCCGGTGCTGGCGACGCTCTCGATGAAGCGGCGTTGCACGAGCAGGAACATGACGGCGAGGGGCAGCACGGCGATCAGGGCGCCGGCCATCATCACGCCCTGCGGGATGATGCCGCCGGGTCCGGTCAGCAGGGTCAGCCCCGAGGTGATGGTCCCCATGTCCTGGTCCGTGGTGAACACCAGCGGCCAGAGCAGGTCGTTCCAGTTGTTGACGAAGGTGAAGATGCCGAGGGTGAGCAGTGCCGGTACGGCGTTCGGCAGGATGATGCTCCGGAAGATCCGCCACTCGGACGCACCGTCGATGCGCGCCGCGTTGTCGAGGTCGCGGGGGAGCGACACGAAGAACTGCCGGAGGAAGAAGATGCCGAAGGCGTCCGCCGCCCGCGGTGCGATGAGGCCGGCGAAGGTGTTCACCCACCCGAGGTCGGACACGAGCTGGTAGATCGGGATCAGGGTGGCCTGGAACGGGATCATCAGGCTGGCGATGATCACGATGAGCAGGACCTTGCTGCCCCGGAAGTCGAGCCGGGCCAGCGCGTAGGCGGCGAGCGCGTCGAACGCCAGCGCGAAGACCGTCACCCCGCCGGCGAAGGCGAAGCTGTTCAGGATGAGCCGGCCGAACGGCAGCTGCGTGAAGATCGCCCGGAAGTTGTCGAGCGTCCACGTGTGCGGGAACAGCGTCGGCGGGTAGGCGTTCACCTCGCTCGCCGGCTTGAACGCCGTGAACACGATGACGAGCACGGGGAGCAGCACCGCGAGGGTGACGATGAGCACCGCGGCGAAGCCGAGCCAGCGCATCGACGGTGCGCGACGGGCGACGGTCCTGCGCCGGACCGCGGTGGCCGGACGGGGGAGTGCGGTCATGATGCGGTGTCCTCTCCGCGCTTGCCGAAGAACAGGAACTGCACGAGGCTCAGCAGCAGGGTCGCGATCAGCAGCACGTACGCCAGTGCGGATGCGAAGCCGAGGTCGAGGTCCTTGAACCCGGACTGGTAGATCTGCATGACGATCGTCTCGGTTGACCGGTACGGCCCGCCGCCGGTCAGGACGTAGATCTGGTCGAACGCCTGCAGTGCGGCGATGAGCGCGACGATGACGACGAACGCCATGGTGTTGCTGAGCATCGGGAACGTCACGTTCGCGAACCGCTGGCGGCCGTTCGCGCCGTCCAGCTGCGCCGCCTCGTACAGGCTGGTCGGGATCTCCTGCAGCCCCGCCAGGAAGATGACCATGTAGAAGCCGAAGTTCTTCCAGACCGCGACGAGCACCACGGTCGGCATGGCGAGCGTCGGGTCCTGCAGGACGTTGCCGAGCCGGATGCCGCCCACCTGGAGCCAGTGGTTCAGCAGGCCGATCTGCGGGTCGAGCAGGTACGACCACGCGAACGCGGCGACCGCCAGGGACACGATGAACGGCAGGAACAGCGCCGAGCGGAAGAAGCCGCGGAACGGCAGCGCCGGGTGGTTGAGCGCCAGGGCCAGCACCAGCGCCACGGCGATCGCGACCGGCGTGAACAGCACCGAGTACAGCGCCGTGTTGCCGATCGAGCGGACCACGTCCGGGTCGGTGAAGACCCGGACGTAGTTCGCGAAGCCGACCCAGCTCGGGTCACCGAAGCCGCTGGCGTCCGTGAAGGACAGCCGCAGTGCCGAGAGCATCGGCCACAGGACGAACGCCCCGAGGATGACGATCGCGGGTGCGAGGAAGCCGACGACGGTCGCACGGCGGCGGAAGGTCCCGTTCAGGGGCGTCCGGCCGCCGAGCTGTCCCGGGGGTCGGTACCGACGGCGTCGGCCGAGTTGCTGCGTGGTCATCGTGGTCCTCTACTTCAGGGCTGACTGCACGTCGGTGTCGGCGGTGCCGAGGAGCGACTCCGGGTCGCCGCCCGCGATCGACTTCTGCGTCGCGGTGTCGAGCGCGGTGAGCACGTCACCGCTGTTCACGACGCCCGGGAGGAGCGGGATCGTCGTGCCGGGCAGACCGGTCAGTGCCGCGACGGTGGGGTTCGCGTCGACGTCGGCGGCGGTCACGTCGGTGCGCAGGGACGGCCAACCCGACCCGAGCGCCCACTTGGTCGCGACGTTCTTCTCGTTGAAGTACCGCAGGAAGTCCTCGGCAGCGGCCTGCTTCGGGTCGTCGGTCTGTGCGGTCACGCCGAGCGAGATGCCGATGGCGGAGGCCACCTGCGCCTTCGGCCCGGCCGGGATCGCGGCGATGCCGTAGTCGATGTCGGACGCCTTCGCGACGCCGGCCATCCACGGGCCGCCGATCTCCATGGCGGTCTTGCCGGCGGTGAAGAGCTTGTCGGCCGCGATGCCGTCGACACCGGTCGGCGAGATCTTGTCCTGCCGGATCGCCTTCGCCCAGTACTCGAGCGTCTCGACGTTCGCAGCGGAGTCGATGGTCGACTTCGTGCCGGCGTCGTTCGTGATCGAGCCGCCGTTGCCGGCGAACAGGCTCGGCCAGATGCCGTTGCCGACCGTCTGGTGGTCCGGCAGCACGAGCCCGTACTGCTCCGGGGTGCCGTCGCCGTTCTCGTCCTTCGTCAGCTTCTTCGCGTCGGCGACCCACTCGTCCCACGTCGTCGGGAACGCGTCGATGCCGGCCTCGGCGAAGAGCTTCTTGTTGTAGATCACGGACAGGGGCACGAAGCCGCTCGGGACGCCGTACTCCTTGCCGTCGACCTGCTCCATCGCGACGGCCTGCTCCTTGAGCTCGCCGGTGTTGCTGGTGTCGTCGTCGTAGAAGTCGCTCAGGTCGACGAGGGCCTTCTTCTCGGCGTAGACGGGCAGTCGGTCCGAGGTCATCGCGACGATGTCCGGGCCCTTCTTCGCCGTCAGCGCGGGGAGCATCGTGTCGTCGATGACCGCCCACGTCTTCGTCTGGGTCGTGATCGTGACCTTGTCCTGCGACTCGTTGAAGTCCTTGACGATGCCGTCCAGGACCTTGCCGTCGGCCTCGGTGTACCCGTGCCAGAACGTCAGGTCGACGTGGGCGTTCGCGGACGATCCGGGGGAGCCGGCGCATCCGGCCAGGGAGATCGCCGCCGCTGTTGCGAGCGCGACGACCGCGATGTGCTTCTTCATCGAAAACCTGCCATCCGTCCCGCACTTCGGTGTGCGAGACCTCGTCCATGCCGGATTTACACCGGTGTAAATCTGGACAGTAGTCCGTGCTCGACGGGCAGGTCAAGACCTCAGGCGGAGACCGTGCGTTCCACGGCGACGGGCGCCGACGACGCCCGCACGACCAGCGCATGCGGCGAGCGCAGCACGCCCGGATCGACGGCCGCGTCCTCCTCGAGCTGCTCGACGAGGACCCCGACCGCCGTCGCCGCGACCCGGTCCAGGTCGGCCGACACCGTGGTCAGCGCGGGCGTCGCGTACGCCGACTCCTCGATGTCGTCGAAGCCGACGACCGCGACGTCGTCCGGCACGGTCCGACCGGCGAGCTGCAACGCGCTCATCGCCCCGAGCGCCAGGGCGTCGTTGCAGCAGACGATCCCGTCGACCTCGACGCCGGAGTCGAGCAGCGCTCGCGCCGCCGCTGCCCCCTCGGCCCGGTGCCAGAGCGCCGTGGGGACGACGAGTTCGGGTCGGAACACCACGCCCTGCTCGGCGAGCGCCTCGCGGTACCCGCGGAGCCGCTCCTGCGCCGTCCGTACCGGCCCCGACGGTTCGGAACCGATGAAGGCGATCGAACGACGGCCCGCGTCGAGCAGGTGCGCCGTCGCGTCGTGCAGCGCGTCCGCGTTCGACATCGTGATGAACGTGACCGGGCTGTCCGGGATCGGCTCGCCGAGCACCACGAGGGGGAACTTCACCTCGAGCGCAGGAGCATCACTCGACCGCACCGTCAGCGGGCTGTAGATGATGCCGTCGATCGAGTGTTCGCGCATCCGGGTGATCGCGTCCGCCTCACGCACGCCGCTCGCGGTCTGCTCGATGAGCACCGTGTAGCCCACGGCACCGGCGGCGCGGATGACGGCGTCGGCGAGCTCGGCGAAGTACGCCTGCCGCAGCTCCGGCACCGCCAGGCCGATGACCTTCGACCGGCCGGCGCGGAAGTTCCGGGCCGAGACGTTGAGCTCGTAGCCGAGTTCGTCCACCGCCGCCATCACCCGGTCGTGGGTGCGGGCGGAGACGTGCTCGTAGCCCGCCAGGACGTTCGAGACGGTCTTCTTCGAGACGCCCGCGACGGCTGCGACGTCACTCATCGTGGGGGGCGAGCGGTGTCCCTGGGCCATCCGCGCTCCCCTCTCGCGTCCGGAATGCGTTGGGCAGGAACCTACCGCACCAGCGTGGTGCGGCCCGGACGTGTCGGTCCGGTCACGGCTGGCGGGCCCTGGGCGGCGTCCACGCCGGAGCTGCGTCCACTGCGTCGCCGATGCTCCGCGCGATGACCCCGAGGTGCCGCGTCTGGGTTTCGGTGAGTGTGTCGAACACCAGGCGCTCGACCAGGGCATGGTGCGCGGGCGTCGACTCGAGGACCTTGCCGTGCCCGTCATCCGTCAAGACCGCGAGGGTGAAGCGGCCGTCCGTCGGGTCGACCACGCGGCGCACCCACCCCTTCGCCTCGAGCCGAGTCACCGCGCGGGACAGTCGCGAGAGCGTCGAGCTCGCGTACCCGGCGAGCGTGCTCATCCGCAGGGTCCTGTCCGGCGCGGCGTCGAGGGCCGTGAGGACCCCGAGTTCGAAGTGCGTGAGGCCACTGTCTCGTTGGAGTTGGGCGTCGAGGGCGACCGGGAGCCGTTCGAGCATCGTCGCCACGGCTGCCCAGATCTCGAGTCGTTCGCCGCGCAGGCCGTGTGGTTCATCGGGCTGTGCCATCACGGCATCGTACGTCCGGTGACTTGCCTGAGCAAGTAAACGACCGTACGGTGACTTGCTCAGGCAAGTCACCGGGTCGAGTGACGCGGGACGACGAAGGAGGATCCATGGACCTGCAACTCCGAGGCAGAACGGCGTTCATCAGCGGATCGACGCAGGGCATCGGGTACGCGATCGCCTCCGCACTCGCGGCCGAGGGCATGCGCGTGATCGTCAACGGCCGGGAGGACGCCCGGGTCGAAGCAGCCGTCGATCGCCTGCGGCGTGACCAGCCGGGAACCACGGTGTCCGGGATCGCGGCCGACTTCGGAGACCCGGGCGACGTCACCCGACTGCTCGGGTCCCTCGACGACGTCGACGTCCTCGTCAACAACGTCGGACTCTTCGGCCTCGCCGCCTTCGAGTCGATCGCCGACGAGGACTGGTCCCGGTACTTCGAGGTCAACGTGATGAGCGGGGTCCGCCTGTCGCGGCACCTGCTCGGCGGGATGCTCGAACGCGGGTGGGGTCGCATCGTGTTCATCGGCAGCGAGTCCGGCGTGAACGTCCCCGCGGACATGGTGCACTACGGCGTGACCAAGGCCGCGGTGATCGCGCTCGCGAACGGACTCGCGAAGCAGACACGTGGGACCTCGGTCACGATCAACACCGTCCTCGGCGGTCCCACGTACTCCGACGGTGTCGCGACGACGGTCGAGGCGATCGCCGAGGCGCAGGCTCTTCCGGTCGAGGCGATGCAGGCCGCGATCATCGGTCAGAACCGGACCAGCCTGCTCGAGCGCTTCATCGACCCGGCCGAGATCGCGGCGCTCGTCACCTACCTCGCGAGCCCGCTGTCCTCCGCGACGAACGGCGCCGCGATCCGGGCTGACGGCGGCGTCCTGACCGGGCTCCTGTAGGTGGCACGTCAGCCGAGGTGTGCGTAGTCCGGCAGGTCGATCGCGTCCGCCGGCGGCGTGAAGAAGCGGTCGCCGAGCCGACCGATGAACGGGGTGGAGGCGACCCGAACCGCAGCACCGAACGCGGCGATCCCGAGCCGGCTCTTCGGGTTCGCGACCCGCGGCACCCCCGGCGGCAGCTGCTGCGCCTGGGTGACGTACGGCCGCATGATGCGCTCGTAGCCCCGGAATGCATCGCGGTGGTCGACGTGGGCGGCGAGTTCGCCGGCCAACACGTACGCCCCCGTGAGCGACAGGCTCGTGCCCATGCCGCTGACCGGCGAGGCGCAGTACGCGGCGTCGCCGACGAGCGCGACCCGACCCTCGGACCACCGCGGCGCACGGACCTGCCCGATCGACTCGGAGTACAGGTCGTCAGCGGCGTCGATGCCCGCGAGCACACGACGTGCTTCCCAGCCGGCATCGGCGAAGACCTCGTGCAGTCGCCGGCGCTGCTCCTCGATCGACCGTCGCTCGGAGCCGGCGCGCTCCCGTGTCCGGTCGGTCACGAACGACAGCGTCGCCCGGATCGTGCCGTGCGGGTCCGGACGGAGGGTGACCGACCGACCACCCGGTGCGTTGTACCAGCGCCACCAGTCGTCGTCGGCATCGGTGCGGGGGATCGTCGCGTAGGAGGTCTCGAGGCCGAGGGACCGGATCTCGGGCTCGTCGCCGAAGACCAGTCGCCGGGTGCTCGACCCGATGCCGTCCGCCGCCACCACCAGGTCGAACCGCTCGTCGGCGGCGTGCTCGAACTGCACGGTCACGCCGTCGCCGGCGCCGCCGTCGTCGTCCGCGATGCCGGTGATGCGGTCGCCGAACCGGTACTCGGTGGTGTCGGTGGTCCGGCTGACGAGCAGCTGCGCGAGGTCACCGCGCAGGATCTCGAGCTCCGCCGTGGCGCCGCCCGAGTCCGTGGTTCCGGCCGGGAACTCCGCGATGACCGAACCGGAGCGGCCGATGAACCGCGTGCCGACCTCACCGGTGGTGGCGGCACGGATGTCGTCCTCGATCCCCATCCGCCGCGAGACCTCGCGCCCGGCGCCCCGCACGTCGACGTTCTGGCCGCCGGTCCGGAGTTCCGGCGCGCGCTCGACGATCGTCGTGTCGTACCCGTACCGGTGCAGCCAGTAGGCCAGGGCGGGTCCGGCGATGCTCGCACCGGAGATGAGGACGCGCTTGCGGTCGGTCGACATGTTGCCTCGAATCTTGATTACCAATGAGATTGGCAATCTACACGACTACCATGGACCTCGTGCCGCACGACGAACCGACAGCGCCCACCGACGGACGACGAGAGCGCGACGCCCGGAGCGACCGCGACGACCGACGCGACCGCGAAGCCGCCCGTCGGGACGGACGACCGCTGCCCGACGACGACATCCGCGCTCGGGTCCAACAGGTCGGGGTGCGGCAGCAGCGGTTCGAGCGACACCTGGCCCGGGCACTCGACGTCGACGCGGCCGGGCTCGAGGCGATGGACCACCTCATCACCCACGGACGGTCCACCCCGACCGAGCTCGCGCGGCGACTGGAGATCTCCACCGCCGCCATGACCCTCGTGCTCAACCGACTCGAGTCCGCCGGCCACGTCACGCGGGAGCGGCACCCCAGCGACGGCCGGAAGCTCGTGGTCACCGCAGCCGAGCGGTCGTCCGATCGTGCGTACGACCTGGTGCTGCCGCTGATCGAGGGGATCGAGGACGTCGTCGCCGACATGGACGACAGCGAGCGCGCCACGGTGCAGGCGTTCCTCGACCGCCTGATCGGGATCTACGACGACGCGATGGACTGATCAGTCGACTCCGTCGGGTGACCACGGTCGCTCACCGAGGCTCCACCGCGCCATCGCCTCGACCTGTGCCTTCGCGCTCTCCAGGCTCGTGTGGTCGCCGAAGACCTCGCCCGACCACCCACGGACCTCGTACCGGTTCGTGAAGACGACGGTTCCGATGTGGGACCGGCCGGAGCGGGCTTCCCACCGGCCGACCTCGAGCGCGGTCCAGCTCGTCGGGTCGTGCTGGTGTGGGAGATCGGTCTGCGAGGAGGACATGGCGTTTCCGGTCGGCATCGGACGAAGAGATCGTGCCGGCAGCCGGGGGCCTGGGTCACCTGCGGTCGACGGTAGTCCCCGGCCGACACAACGGCTCAGGTTCGTCCGCCGGTCTGTGCGATCAGTGCGCCACGCGCGTGAACGTGCGGTGCACGACCCCCGACGGCGACGCGACCGTCTCGACGGCGAAGCGCTCCTCGATCCCCTCGAGTCCGTCCCAGAGCCGCTCGCCGCGGCCGAGCACGATCGGTACCTCGACCAGGTGCAGGTGGTCGACCAGGTCGGCCTGCAGGAACTCGCGGACGGTCTCGACCCCGCCGCCGATCCGGACGTCCCGGCCCGGTGCGGCCTGGCGGGCGAGCTCGAGCGCTTCCGCCGGGGTGGCGTCGACGAAGTGGAAGGTCGTCCCGCCCGCCATCTCGAGGGGCTCGCGCGGGTGGTGGGTGAGCACGAACACGGGCGTGTGGAACGGCGGTTCGTCGCCCCACCACCCGGTCCAGCCGTCGTCGGGCCACGGTCCGCGCTGGGGTCCGAACTTGTTCCGCCCCATGATCTCGACACCGATCTCCGGTCCCCAGGCGCGCGCGAACTCGTCGTCGACATCGGTTGTCCCGCCGGACGCCCCCTGCATCGCACGGAAGGTGGCCGTGGCGGCGAACCACGCCATGAGTCGACCGTCGGCGTGCCCGAACGGACGGTCGACCGACTGGTCGGCTCCGGCGCCGTACCCGTCGAGCGAGATCGCGAAGTTGTGGACCCTGACCGTCGACATGGTGCTCCTGTCCTGCTTCAGAGGGTGATGCCCGTCGCCGTCGCCAGGGCGTCGACGAGTTGGCGGCGGAACTGCGGGTCAGCGACCGCCTGGCGCGGCTCCTGCCGCTGTCCGTGGAACCAGTAACCGCCGCTGAGGGTTGCGTCCGGGTCGGTCACAAGGGCCTCTTGGGTACGGTGCCCGAGCTCGAGGTCGTCCGACGCCCCCGCACCGCCCATCTTGGTCGGGACCCAACCCGGGTCGACGGCGTTGCTCAGGACCCCGGGCCGGCGCTCGGCGACCTCGGCGGCGAGCGCGGTCACGAAGAGCTTGGTGTCCGAGTACGTGTTGGTCTCCGCGATGCCGTCCCAGTCGACGCCGTCCAGTCGGGGGCGGCCGCCGCGGTGCATCCCGCTGCTCAGGTACACGTGCCGGGTCGGCGCGTGGAGCAGCGCGGTGAACAGGTACGGCGCGACGACGTTGACCGGGATCAGCGCACGGCCGGAGATCACGCCGGCGTTGTGCACGACCGCGTCGATCGGGTCGCCGGCGTCGAGGTCGCGCGCGGCGGCGATCACGGCGTCGCGGTCGGACAGGTCGGCGACGACGAGCGTGGCACCACGGTCGAGCAGGTCGGCGACTGCCTCCGCCCGTGCCGTGCTCCGGGCGTGCACGACGACGTCGTGCCCGTCGCGGAGCAGGGTGTCGGCGGTCGCCCGCCCGAGGCCGTCGGTCGATCCGGTGACGAGGATGCGGGACATGCGTTCATCATGCGCCGGGTGGCGGGGGCGTGTGCGGCAGGTGGACCAGCAGCGGGGCGGACGGGAGGCGCGGGGCGGGCCCGCACCGCGCCTCCCGTCCGTCTCGGCCCGGCCACACGGCTGCAGTACGGTCGCAGCATGAGCAGCTTCCTCGACCCCGCGGACGCCGTCGCCGTCGGCGACGCGACGATCGTGCCGGACGCGACGCGTCCGGTCGCAGCGGTCGTCACGGGTGACGACGTGCGGTGGGTGACGTGGCCAGACGCCCCGTTGCCCGACGGTGCGGTCGACGACGTCCGCGTCCTGGCGACCACGGATGGCGCGTGGATCGTCTACGGGTCGAACGGTGACGGTGACGACGCGGTGTCCCGGTCCGCCGTCCACGTCACGCCGACCGGTGTGACGTGCGCGGTCGAGCTCGGGGATCGTCGGCCGCACGGTGCCGATGTTGACGGGTTGTGGATCGGTGACCCGCGACCAGCGTCGATGTGGGACGGCGAGGATGACGACGTGGACGTCGATGCGGATGCCGGTGGCTCCGACGACTCCGACGACGCCGACGCCGACGCCGACGATCCGCTCGACGGCGTCGACCCCGAGACCCTGCCGTGGGCGCCGGCCGAGCCGTTCTGGCCGACACCAGAGGAGTGGGCGGCGACGCTCGAGACCGAGGCCGCCGCCGAGCACGATCACGACGACCCGGAACTGCTCGACGACGAGGACGACGGTGGCCCGTACACCTGGAGCATCGGCTTCGGCGACGAGTCCGACGGCTTCGTCCCGTCGATGGAGCCACTCGCCGACCCGGGTCCGCCGCTGCCCACCCCGGCGACCGACCTGGTGCTCGTGCGGCCGGACGGCACCCGCGCGACGATCGCTGTCGACCACCTGGTCGACGGCGTCGGTCGCGAGGGCTCGGTGCTGACCGTCCGGTACGCGCCCACCGGGCCCCGGCGGACTCCGGACTCCGCGGGCGGGCTGGACTACACGTACCAGTACCGCGAAGTCGACGTCGACCTCTCCGATGGCCTGCCGACCACCATCACCACCGATGCCCTGCCGGCGCGGACGGTGGACGAGGACGAGGACGAATCGTCGTGGGAGGCTGAGGAAGCACGGCTCGAAGCGGCTCGCGCCCCGTGGATCGGGCGGCTCGACCTCACCGGGGTCGAGGGCGCCCGGTGGCCGCTCCACGACACGGACGACTCGACGAAGGCGCAGGCGGTCGCCGCACTCGTCGGGGTGTTCGAGTCGCTGGCCGAGCCGGGCATCCTGTGGACCCGCGAGCACCCGGAGCCCCGCCGTGCGGCGAGCGCCTACCGGGCCGTCGAGGTCGTCGTCGAGGGGGAGTGGCCGGCGACCGAGGTCGTCGTGTCGTTCGAGCACAGCGACGTGCCGTACCTGCGGCTCCGTCGGCGCTACCGGGTGTTCGACGACGCCGGCCACGTCGAGGACTGGACGTACGTGACGGTGTACCTCGAGGAGGACATCGCGACCCGGGACATCCCTGCGCGTGACGCCGCCGTGGACGGCGTCCTCGACATCTGACGGATCGCGCCCGTTCCGCAGCCTCAGCCGATGATGCCCGTGTGCTCGAGCACGATGTTCACGCCGATCAGGATGAGCACGACACCGCCGGCGATCTCGGCCGGCTTGCCGAACCGGGCTCCGACGCGGCGCCCGACGACCACGCCGGCGAAGGACAGCACTGCCGTCGTCACACCGATGAGCAGCACCGCGCCGCCGATCGACACCGGCAGGAACGCCAACGTGACACCGACGGCCAGGGCGTCGATGCTCGTCGCGATCGCCAGGACCAGGAGTTCGCGGATCGGCAGACGGTCGGTGTCCTGCTCGGTGTCCTCGTGCTTCGAGAACGCCTCCCACAGCATCTTGCCGCCGATCAGCGCGAGCAGCCCGAACGCGATCCAGTGGTCGAAGGCGGCGATGTACTGCGCGAACGCCGAACCGAGCAGCCATCCGAGCAGGGGCATGAGCGCCTGGAACGCACCGAACGTCAGCGCGATGACGAGCGCGTGCCGCACGTCGAAGCGCTTCATGTGCAGGCCCTTGCCGAGGGCGACGGCGAAGGCGTCTGCGGAGACGCCGAGCGCGATGAGGAAGAGGGCCCAGAACGACATGGGGGCGGCGCCTTTCGAGACGGTCGGACGGAGACGCCGACGTCTCAGGACCTGTCGATCCTGGCATGGTTCCGAGGACGAAAAGGCCTGATCAGCGGTATTCGTCGTGCCGAATCCGGGGGTTGGTGCGCCCGCCCCGGACCCCCGTGGTCGCCGCCGGTCGCGCCTCCGGTCCTCAGCGAGCGACGGACAGGGCGAAGGGCGCGAAACCGATTGCGCCGAGCAGGCTCGGCACCATCAGCGCCATCGACTCCGGGCCGGACGCGGTGGCGATCGGGCCGAGGTCCACGACCCACCCGTCCTGCCAACCCAGGCTGCGAAGCAGGTCGCCCACCGTGGCCTTCGCCGCGGCGTCGTCCCCGGAAACGAAGGCGGTCGGCGGGGTGGCGAGTGCCGCCGGCGCGGTCATGACCGAGAACAGCATCGTGTTGAGGCTCTTCACCACCCGGGTCTCCGGCAGGGCTGCCTGCAGCCGCTCGCCCAGGCTGCCGTCGACGTAGGCGAGTCCGCCCGGCAACCCGTCGGCGGTCCGGGTGGTCGCGTTCGAGACGTCGAGCAGGATGCGTCCGGCGAGTCCGGCTCGCAGTGCCGTCAACCGCTCCAGGGTCGTGTCGCCGGGTGTGGCGTTGACCACGACCGCGGCGGACCGGATCGCGGTCTCGATGTCGGCGACCTCGACCCCGGTGTCGGCCCAGTCCGGTCGGGCGGCCTCGGGGTCGCGGATGCCGATGGTGACGGGGTGGCCCGCGGCGGCGAGGCCACGCGCGAGCGTGCCCCCGACACGTCCGGATCCGAGGACGGCGATGGTGGTGGTGCTGGTGGTCATGGGGTGTCCTTCGTGGTCAGGTGCGACGGGTGGGTCAAGGGGTTGGGGTCAGCGGCTCAGCGGCTCATCGGGCGAGCACTGCTGCGATCGGGCGGGCGAGGTCCGGCGCCGCGGCGATGCAGTCCTCGCTCGCCAGCGTCCAGGGAGCACCGGTCGTATCGATGACTGCGCCGCCCGCCTCGTGCACCAGCAGGGCTCCGGCAGCCAGGCCGGACCGGACCTGCCCGAACTGCCAGAAGCCGTCGACGTGCCCGGTGGCGACCTGCACGAGCTGCACCGTCGCGGGGACCGAGGCCGACACGAGCAGTGCGGCGTCGAGCATCCGGTCGATCGAGTCGCTCATCCGGCGACGGACCGCCGGTGCCTCGCCCGGCTTCGCCTGACCGGTACCGACCAGGGCGGCTCCGAGCTCGGTCTTGTGCGAGGCGCTGATCGGGGTCCCGTTCAACCGCGCACCGGCCCCGCGGACGGCCGTGAACACCTGGCCGAGCGCCGGCAGGACGACGGCGGTCAAGACGGGGACGTCGTCGCGCACGAGCGTCGCCGTCACGCCCCAGTTCGCGGATCCGTGGACCAGGTTGACGTTGCCCTCGGCGGCGTCGGTCACCCACCACTCGCCTGGGCCGAGGGCGCCGTCGCCCTCTTCGTCGTCGTCCCACCGCGCGTCCGGGCGGAGCCGTTCGAGCGCCGGTCGGAGCACCGCCGTCGAGGCCGCGTCGTTCGCGTCGATCGCAGTGAGGAGCGACCGAACGTCGTCGACCCGGTTCGCGGTCGAGAAGCGCTCGAGGAGCACCTGCGCGGCCGCGGTCACCGCCTCGGTCACGCCGTCGAGCAGCTGGTGGTCGTCCATGGTCGTCTCCTGTCCCGGCCGACGCGGTCCGTCGATCCAGGAGCAACGCTAGGAACGTCGACCATTGCGCACCAGTACATTCCGCGCACCGGTAGATTGCGTCTCGTGCAACTGGATCTGAACCTTCTCACCGCGCTCGACGCCCTGCTCGAAGAGGAGAGCGTGACGGGCGCCGCTGACCGACTGCACCTGTCGGCACCGGCCATGAGCCGCGCGCTCGGCCGCATCCGGATCGCCGTCGGAGACGAGGTCCTGGTCCGCAGCGGCCGGGTCATGCGGCCCACGCCACGCGCCCTCGCGATGCGCGAGGAGGTCCGGTCGCTCGTGCTGCGCAGCCGGCAGGTCCTGACACCCGAGACGACCTTCGACGCCGGCGCCCTGCACCGGACCTTCACGATCCGTGCGCACGACGCCCTGGTCTCCGTGCTCGCCCCGTGGCTCGTCGAGCACACGCACCGGGCCGCCCCCGGCGTCGGCCTGCGGTTCCTCGGCGAACCGGACGACGACACCACGGACCTGCGGCGGGGCGTCGTGGACCTGGAGATCGGTTCCGCCGAGCCCGCGACCGCCGAGATCGACCACCGGCACGTTGCGACGGACCCCCTGGTCGGGCTGGCACGCCGCGGGCACCCGCTCCTGGCCTCGGGCACCGACGACGTCGACCTGGCCGCGTGGGCAGCGGTGCCGCACGTCGTCGTCTCCCGCCGTGGCCGGTTCGGCGACCGGATCGACGAGCTGCTCGCTGCGACCGGACGGTCGCGATCGGTGGTCGCGTCGGTCGCGTCCACGAGCGCTGCCGTGGAGATCGTGCGCGCGACGGACGCGGTCGTCGTCATCCCGGCGTCGGTGGCGTCACGTGCCGTCCGAGCGGACGACGCCGTGGTGTTCACGCCGCCCGTCGACCTGCCGGCGGTGTCGGTCGTCCTGACCTGGCACCAGCGCTCCACGTCGGACCAGGGACACCGGTGGCTGCGCGGCCTCGTCGAGCAGGCGCTCGTCGGCACGGTGGAACCCTGACCGGCTCCCGTGACCCGGCTCACGTCGTGGACGTCAGCAGCAGACGGACGGGAGGCCCGTGGCGGGCCCGCCACGGGCCTCCCGTCCGCTCCGCGGCGCGTCAGCGACCGGCTGCTGCGTGCGCGGCGACCTGGGTGGCGGACAGTTCCGTCCCGTAGACGGCCGCGTACCGCATGGACCCGGTGAAGTAGGCGTTGGCGGGTGAACCCGGCCAACCGCCGATCGTGTCGTACCCGATCCGGAACCAGCCGGTGTAGCTCTCCGGCGTCCTGTACGTCGCGTTCGACGCGACCAGCGTGCCGTCGACGTACAGGCGCATGCCGTTCGTCGGCGACATCGTCGTCACGGCGTGGTGCCACGTGCCATCGGTGTACACCTTGGGCGACGTGACGACCTGGGTCGTGCCGTTGTAGGTACCGAACACGAGCTGTCCGCTCGTGTTGAGGTAGAGCTTGCGGTCGTGCTGCCCGGAGCCACCGGTCTGGCTGCTGCCGAAGCCGATGAGCTGTCCGCCGGCGACCGTCGTCTTGAACCAGACCTCTTCACTGAAGGTCGTCGGGTTGGCGTACGAGGTCGGGGTCGAGACGTAGCTCGTCGACCCGTTCAGCACGTAGGCGCTGCCGCTGTCCCGCGGGCAGGCGATCGGGGTCGCCGTGGCCGCGGTCATCGCGCCCTGGTACGTGCCGTTCGCCCCGCGGCCCGACCAGTCAGTCGCGGTCTTCGCGTTCGTCGACTCGGTGAGCCGGTACGCGAACAGGGCGTTCGCGGTGTCCGCTCCGACGGCTCCCGTGCAGGTGAAGTACGGCGCGGTCGCGGCGGTGTTCGTGTCGTTCCGGACGGTGGCGCTGTACGCCGAGCGCGTCGGGGCGAACTGGTTCAGCAGGACGACGACGGCCAGGGCGACCACGAGCAGGAGGGCGACGACACGGCCGTCACGCAGGTGACGGAGGATCACGAGGGACGCACCGCCTCGACGCGGCCGACGGCCAGGCAGGCCACGAGCGGCACCAGGCACACGGCGATCAGCGCCACCCACCCGAGCGGGTCGAGGTCGATGTTCGAGGTCAGCTGGTAGTGCCCGTTCTTCGTGAGCTCGTGGATGACGACCCGGCCGACCTCGCCGTCGACCAGGTGCACGGTGTTGCCGCCGTGGGCGTCGATGCGCACCGGGAAGATGCCGGACGAGATGACGGTGGCCTCGACGCCCGTCGGGCTCGAGGTGTTCGTGATGGTCGTCACGTTGACGAACGGCTTGAGCACGAACGCGGCGTACGAGACCGTCAGGGCGGAGCCGGCGATCCGGAGGCAGGTGCGTGTCACCCGGTCCGTGAAGGCACTGGTCAGGGTCAGGATCAGGAGCGTGCCGATGAGCAGGATCGGGGCGGCGCGGAACAACCAGCCGAGGTGCGGCACCAGGAGCGCCGGGGTACCGATCACGTCGGCCTGCGACAGCGTCCACGGGTCGACCGCGCCGTTCACGTCGCCGCGGGTGTGCAGGCCGCCGTCGGCGTCGATCGCGATGATGCGGTGCGTGTAGACGACGTCCGGGTTCGCGGAGGTCTCGAACGAGACGACGTCGCCGACGCTCAGGGTCGTGACGTCGACCGGAAGGTCGAGCACGAGGGTGCCGACCGGGGCTGCTTCACCCATCGACGGGGTCTCGACGACGAACCAGCGGCCGCCGGCGGACAGGAACAGGATCGCCGCGGTGAGCAGCAGAGCCGCGACCAGGGCGAGCAACCAGGCGAGGACGGTCTCGGAGCGGGTGACCGCACGACTGCGGAGGACCGGACGGTCGAGCGTGCCGCTGAGCGGGATCGCTGCGGTCTGGCTCATGTCGTGCTCCTGCGGCTCGGTGGGGTGCGGCTACTGCGCGTGGTGGAACGGGGGTGGCGACGCTCGGCCGGAGGGGGTCGGTCGAGCGTCGCCGGTCTGGGGTCACGGGACGTCCCGGGACGGCTGGGGGGAGCCGGCCCGGAGCGGGATCAGGCCGTGAACGTCCAGGTCATGGGGACCGAGGCCGCGAGGCCCTGGTACGTGTTGCCCGCCGAGGAGTCGAGGGTCACCGCGAAGTTGAACGGCGTCGAGGCGCCGGCGGCCGGAGCTGCGGGCATCGTGAAGGCCGACGCTGCGGCGCCCTTGAAGCTGGCGAGCGTGCCGCTGAAGACCGTGGTCGAGCCCGAGGTGATGACGAGGTTCATCTTGGCGCAGAGGTCGGTCGCGGTTCCGTTCGAGGAGCCGTTGTTCGACTGGGTGCAGGTTGCGCCCGGCGTCAGGGTGAAGGTGCTCGCGGCAGCGGTGCCGGTGTTCTTGATCGAGATCGCCGTGTTGACCGTGTTGCCCGGCGTCATCGTCGTGCTGCCACCGAACTTGTTGATCGTCGAGCAGGTCGCGGAGTTCGTCGAGACCGAGCCGCCGTCGGTGCTGAGGCAGGTGACGGTCGCGCCGGCGTTCTGCTCCTGCATGATCAGCGTGCCGCTGGCGGCGGTGTTGCTGCTGTTCGTGATGCTCGCCGCGAACCCGGACAGGGTGCCGGTGAGCGAGAGGGAGAGGAGCACGGCGGCGAAGATGCCGGCGAGGAGCGCCACGGGGGCGAAACGGATCCGCTTCAGCGCGGAGGTGCGGAGCTTGGTGGACACGGTGTACCTCATCGGTTCGGTGGTTCGCAGTGGTTGGGGGAAGCAAGTCACTCGGGCGGATTTGCTTCAATCATTAAGATAGTCACCGCTTGACCAAGTTAGCCACTCGCACACCTACCCCAGTGCGGGGGACGCTCCCGTCCCCCGGGTTCCCGACATGGAAGGATTCCCCCCGTGACC